>NZ_DAOLGP010000011.1:0-117815 GCF_035329545.1 Candidatus Neomicrothrix sp. | reverse complement strand
TTCTTGCTGAGCGACAGCCGCAAATCATTTTCGAGGAGGATACGGATCATACCCAGCGCCGCGCGCCGCAACTGATACGGATCACCGCTCCCCGTCGGCTTCTCGCCGATGGCCCAGAACCCCACCAGCGTGTCGAGCTTGTCGGCGAGCGCGACGGCGATCGCGACGCTGTCGCCGTCCTCCTCCTTCGGCACCGTGTCGGTCACCGGGGCGAGGTTGACGTTGACCCCGGCGGCCTTGCTCTCCTTGGCCCAGCCGGTCGCCTCACGCGTCAGCTCGGCGGGTGACAGCTGCGCATGATCGTCGAGAAACTCGATGCCCGCCTCGAAATAGACACCGTGATGGGCCGACAGCACGGCATCGATCAACTGCAGGGCCGCCGACCGCTTCGACACGAAGGCGGCGGCCCCGGCCGCCTTGGCCTGGTCGCGGATCATCGATGTGGCGAACATCGTGCAGACCACCACCGGGATGCCCCAGGGCACCACCCGCTCGACCGCCTGTATGCCGGCGGCCTCGTTTGGCAACGACAGGTCGACGATCACGACGTCGGTGTTGGCCGGTTCCGTCGCCGGCAGCGGCACGGTGCGGATCGAGCCGAACGCGCCGACCACCTCGAGGCGGGCATCAGCCTTCAGCTCGGCGACCACACCACTTCGGGTGAGTTCGTGGTCGTCGATCACCAGCACCCGCACCGGATGCAGTTCGTGAGCCATCTCGAACGTCCCTCCCTCCGTCTCCGCTCGCCGAGCGCAGACCCGTCCTCCCGGCAGGGTACCCGGGCGGCCTGAGGTGCGGTTCAGCCGTCGTTGTCGAACAAGGTGGCGCTGGGCGTCGGCGCGTCCGGCACCGGAAGGCCCAGGTGCTTCCAGGCCGCCGGGGTGGCCACCCTGCCTCGGGGCGTGCGCATCAACAGGCCCTGTTGGATGAGGAACGGTTCGTGAACGTCCTCCACCGTCTCGGTTGGCTCGGCCACCGCGATCGCCAGGGTCGACAACCCGACCGGCCCACCGGCGAAACGCCGAACGATCGAGTCGAGGATCGCCCGGTCCACCTTGTCGAGTCCCAGGTTGTCGATGCCGAACACCGCCAACCCTCGCTGGGCCACGTCGGCGTCGATGTTGCCGTCGGCCTCGACGTCGGCGTAGTCCTGCACGCGGCGCAGCAGCCGGTTGGCAATGCGGGGCGTGCCCCGGGACCGCCGAGCGATCTCGCGGGCGCCCTCGGTGCTCAGCGGCGCCTCGATGATCGTGGCGGTGCGCTCGACGATCGACTGGAGGTCGGCGCTCTCGTAGTAGTCGAGGCGGGCGACCAGCCCGAAGCGATCGCGCAGCGGTCCGGTGATCAGCCCGGTGCGCGTGGTCGCGCCGACCAGGGTGAACTCGGGCAGATCCAACCGGATCGACCGGGCCGCCGGCCCCTTGCCCAACACGATGTCGAGCTGGAAATCCTCGATCGCCGGGTACAGCACCTCTTCGACCGCCCGGGGCAGCCGGTGGATCTCGTCGATGAACAACACATCGCCGTCGCCGATCTTGGTGAGGATGGCCGCCAGGTCCCCGGCCCGCTCCAACGCCGGACCGCTGGTGACCTGCATGGTCGAGCCCACCTCGGTTGCGACGATGCCGGCCAACGTGGTTTTGCCCAGGCCGGGCGGCCCAGCGAACAGCAGGTGGTCGGCTGCGGCGCCGCGCCGACGAGCCGCCTCCAAGATGATGCGCAGGCGTTCCTTCAGCTCGCGCTGGCCGACGAACTCGGCCAGCGTGCGGGGCCGCAGCCCGGGCTCGGCGATTTCGCCGTCCTCGCTGCCGGGAGCCCGGTCCGGCGGCGGTTCCAGGGGATAGTCGGCCTCGGTCGCCCGGGGTTCGATCAGCTCGTCGCGGGCCATGCTATTTTCCCGCCAGGTGCGCTGCGGGGGTACTCAACGGTTCGCCCATCACGTTCAGTCTCCAGCCAGATGGGCGAGGGCGGCGCGCAACAGCTCCGCCGGGTTGTCGCCGGCGGGCAGGGCGGCGACGGCGCGGTTGGCCTCGTCGGCGGAGTACCCCAACTCCCCCAGCGCCGATCGCACATCGGCTTTGGCGCTCGCCACAGGCTCACCGGAGGCGCCGCCGTCGGCGTCGCCGCCGGGCACCGTCCCAACGTCGAAGCTGCCGACATCGAGTCGGCTCTTCAGTTCGATCAGCAGCCGCGCCGCCGTCTTCTTACCGACGCCGGGAACCAGGCACAGGGCGGCCAGGTCGTCGGCGGCCACCGCCCGCGCCAGCTCGCCCGGGGAGTGCACCCCGAGGATGGCCATCGCCAGCGCCGGGCCCACGCCGTGGGCGCCGATCAGCACCTCGAACAGCTCCCGCTCGTCCTCGGTGGCAAAGGCGTACAGCGTCTGTGCGTCCTCGCGCAGGTGGTGGTGCACCCAGCAGAACAGCTCGTCGCCCAGCTCGCCCCCGGCGGCGACCAGCCCCGGTGACGCCGCACAGCGATAACCGATACCGGCAACCTCGATCGTCAGCTCGGCGCCATGGCGGGCCAGCAGCGTGCCGCGCAGCGACCCGATCATCGGCCGGCCCGGACGCTGGTGGCGCTGCTCGACGCGCGGCGTCCGGTGGTGCCGACGCCGGCGATCGCCACATGACACAACGCGATCGCCGCCGCGTCGGCGGCATCGGCGGGATGTGGCGGCTTGCTCAGCCCCAACAGCCACTGCACCATCGTGGCCACCTCGTCCTTGTCGGCGGAACCGTGTCCTGCGACCGCACCCTTCACCTGGTTCGGCGAGTACTCGACGACGTCGCAGCCCCGCCCGGCCGCCTCGGCCAAGACGAGCCCGCTGGCCTGGCCGACCGAGATGGCGGTGCGCACGTTGACCTGAAACAGCACCCGTTCAACCGCAACCGCCTGGGGTCGAAGCTCGTCGAACAACGCCCGAATGTCGCCGGCCAGCTCGGCCAGCCGCTCGGGCACCGGCGCCGACGGCGGCGTGGTCAACACCCCGAGCGCCACCGTGCGATGGGTGCGGCCATCGGTATCCAAACAGCAGTACCCGCATCGGGACAAGCCCGGATCGATCCCGAGAACGAACACGCGTACGACCCTATCCGATTGATCGCTTTGCCGGGGGGATCGCTCGGGGGCGAATATCGTCGGAGACCCCCTCCCCCGGTCATCTACGCGGGCCACACAGCGACAGGAACTCCATGAGCAACACGAAAGCCTTCACCGGCCCGGCGGGGCGCCACCGGCGAGCTTCGTGGTTGCGGCGCAGCGGTGTGGCGGTGTCGTTGTCGGCGCTGCTCCTGGGTGCATCATGTGGGAGGACGGTCGACGAGGCTGCGACCGATCGCACGACGACCACCGAGACGGAGGAAGCCTTCGTCGCGACGAGCCCCCCACGGGAGCTGACCACCGGGGAGGTCGACGACGACACCATCGCCATCGTCGAGGAGTACCGCATCGACGGCGACCAATTGGTTCCCAACGACGACACGCCAATCCCCGCCTTGACCCAGAAGGCGTGGGGCCGCTTCGCTGCGCTGTTTCCCGCCGCCGGGCGCCCGGAGATCGACCTGCTCGTCGGCATCGACCAGGACGCCTCGGACGGCACCGACGGAGCCCTCCAGAACAGCGCGACCGATGACGACAAGCGGTACCTGGCCATCGACGTCAGCGGCGCGGTGGAGTTCAAGGAGCTGACCCGCACGATGATCCACGAGTACGCCCACCTGCTGCAGTTCCGCCCCTCGGCGTTGACTCCAGGCACCGAGGACGAGTTCTGCGACGTGTACGACGGTGGGGAGGCGTGCCCCAAGCCGGGGTCGTACCTGCGCCTGTGGAGCGAAGCCTTCTACCCGGACGTGACCGATGGCGACGACTATCCGGAGGAGCAGTCCGACATCGACGATCGCTACAGCGCCACCGAGCACGTCACCGACGACTACGCGGCCACCAACCCCGCCGAGGACATGGCCGAGACCTTCGCCGAGTGGGTGCTGCTCAATGCCCCCGCCGGTCCGAAATTCGTCAACGACGACCCCCACTACGACGCTCCCGTCACCGGCGACCGGGTGGTCGACCAGAAGCTGCGCTTCTTCGATCAGTTCCCCGAGTTGGTGGACCTGCGGGCCAACATCCGCGGTGAGCTCGGGTTGGCCCCGCTGGCGGTGCCGGCAGCGACCGGTTGAGCCGGCGGGCCGGTCAGCCGGTCGGTTTGGCCCGGCACGGCTCGCCGCCGCAGGGGTCGATGATCGTGCCGGTCTCGAAGAACGTCTGCTTCTGCGTGACGAATCCGATCGCCCGACGTGGGTCCTCGTGCGGGTCGGCGCACTTGGCGTCGGCATCCACCTCGTCCTCGCTCAGCGAGCTGCAGGTGTCGATCCACTCGTCGCTCATCGTCGGGCTGACGTTGCCGGGGGGCGGGGCGAGCGCACCACTGTCCCAGTAGAACAGCGCCGAGCCATCGGCCGGGTAGTCGGTGATCGGGTCGAGCCCCCACAGCGGCTCCTCCCGGGGGTCCCGGCCATCGGCCAGCGACGGCTCGTGGAAGGGGATCTTCAGCATTCTCGCCATGTTCTCCGCCGTCACCGGGGCCACCTGATGGTCACCGAAGGCGACGGCGAGGATCACCTGGTGTTCGGGGGTTTTCGGATACGGATTGGAGGTGAGGTGTTGCACGTAGCCGCCCGCCTCGCCCCGATCCCACAGCATCTGTAGCAGGCCGAACACCAGCTGGCGGTCGGCGTCGCTCGGGTAGGCGGGGTCCATCACCGCGGCATAGGTGGCCCAGTCGGTCGAGCGCTGCAGCAACGTGGAGTAGTTCATGCCCGGCACCCCCAGCGTCGCCCGCTTCCAGTCGGTGGCCACCGCCGTAGCGGCGGCGCCCATGATGGCGCCCTGACTGTTGCCGTCGAAGAACACCTCGTCGGTGAAGTAGCTGACCGAGCCGTCCTTGTTCCGAAACTGCGGAAGCTGGGGCAGCGACCGGGGGTCGATGATGGCCCTGGCCAGCACGAGCTGCGCCAGGATGCCCTGCTGCATGCGGTCGGCCATCGCCGGAAACTTCGAGAGATCCCCGAGGGCCTCGGTGGCATAGCCGATGTCCTGTGTGCTCATGCCCAGCCAGTCGGTGGCGCAATACATCTGGTTGCCGGAGGCGGCGTTGGCCCCCAGGTCGTTGCCGGCCACCTCGTCCCGGCTGCCCAACAACCCATGGCCGTAGACGACGGCGCGGGCCTTGCCCCCCAGCTCGTTGCCCAGCTGGGCGTTGGTCAGCATGCATGTGAACCCGGCCTGGTAGGTCGTCCCCGTCGCCTTGGGCGTGGTGCCGTCTTTGTCGTAGGTCATCGGCGACCCGGGCTCGCCCTTTCCCTTCAAGAACAGCGGCAGGGCGAAGGTGCCGGTGACCTTGCGGCCGATGCCCTTGGGCAGCTTGGTCGGGTTCTCCTCGGTGCCGGTGACCTTCACGACGACCGGCTGCTTCTCGGTTGCCTTCAGCGCAGCGTTACGCATCGACAGCAACCGGCCCGACAGGCTGGAGGTGCTGGCGACGGTGAAGTCCCAGGCGACGATCAGCCCAGCGGTGTCGACGCCGGCCTCGTCGAGCTGGTCGAGCACCGGCGCCAGCTCGTCAGAGCGCTCGCCCAGCGTGGCCTTGGCTCCGGCCGAGACGTCAACCTCGTCGAGGTCAAGCCCATCCCGGATGGCACGGAAGGCGGCCGACGGGGGGATCGCGCGGCCCCGCTCGTCGAGCAGGTCCCGATAGGCGACCGCAAAATGATGCCCCTCGGGGAGCGAAACCGCCGGCCGCATGATCGTCAACCGTTCGGCCGGGTCCTCGGCCCGCTGGTCGACCTCGACCCAGTGGGGAATCTGCTTGCCATCGGTCAGGTCGAACAACACGCTGGGGCTGTCGGCCGACATGCTGACGCTCAGTTCGCCTTCGGTCGGCGTGGCGCTGCGCTCGAGGTCCACGTTGGGGAAGTAGGTCAGGATCGGGGTGTTCGGGCTGAAGCCGTCGTTACGGTTCCATTCGGTCGGGTCGATGTGGACGTCGTCGGCGTTGGCCGGCATGTTCTTCTCGACAAAGGCCACCGTCCGGCCGGTCCCCTTCTCCGAGGACACCGACGACGTCCCCGAATCGTCGGACACGGTGTAGGTGTCGGAGGGAAACGGCAACAGGCATCTGGTCGTGTCCAGGGCATCGCAGCCGGGACCCTGGTCGTCGAGTCGGGTGAGGGCCTGAAGCTCGGTGGTCGACAGTTCGGGCGCGGCGGTGTCGGAGCCGGTCGACTCCTCGGCGGTCCGGTCCGACGCCGTGCCGTCGGTGCAGGAGGCGCCCAACAGGGCGACGGTCAGCGCGGTTGCCGCCACCGCCAAAGGGGCCTGGCGACGCGTGGTCGGCGGCTGCATCGTTCGCCCCGCTCGGGCCCGTCGTCGGAACACGTTGTCCTCTCCTCGGTCGGGCCGGCTGAGCGCCCGACACCTGGTGGCTGGCACTCGAACGCCTGCGCTTGGTGGCTCGGCCTGCGGCGGCCGACGAGTCGGCGCTGCCGATGCTCAACGCTACCCGTCCACCCTCGATCGTCGTTGGACCCTTGAAGCGGGCCCACGGGTCGCCGATGGAGGTCGCCCGCAGGTTTGGCCGCGTGCGGTGGCGGGCATCTGGCAACCTTGCATACCGCCCACCACCGCCTCCCGGGGGAACCACCATGATCGACCAGACGTCCACCGCCACTTCGCCGCCCACCGATGACGGTGTTGGAGGTGACGTGGACGGTGCCCCGAGCTCCGAACATGGCTCGCAGAACGCTCTCACGGGCGCGGACCCCGGCGCTTCGACATCGATCGAGGTGCGCCCCGAATCGGCGCTGCACACCGATAAGGGCACCACGACGATCGCCGAGGGGGTCGTCGCCAAAATCGTGGGCATGGCCGCTCGCGAGGTGGCGGGCATCCACTCGATGGGTTCCGGGTCGGGCCGAGCGATGGGGGCGGTCAAAGACCTGCTGCCCGGCAGCTCGTCCAGCGTGACCGAGGGCGTCTCGGTCGAGGTCGGCGCCACCCAGGCGGCTGCCGACCTCAGCCTCGTCACCATCTACGGGGCTGCGATCCAGGACGTCGCCCAAGCGGTTCGTGACAACGTCATCCGCCGGGTGCAGGAGATGACCGGGCTCGAGGTGGTCGAGGTGAACATCTCGGTCACCGACGTCAACGTGCCGAGCGACGGTGTCCAGGCCGGCTCCGACGGTCAGGCCCAACCGGGTGCGCACCAGCGGGTGCAGTAGCGGCGATGAGCCCCAACGGTCCCGCAGACGGGCCGCCACCCGCCGCTCCCGAGACCGTCCTGGGGGTCCCTCCGGGTGCGACCGAACGAGAGATCGACCTCGCGTGGCGCGCCTACGTGAAGCGTCACCACCCCGACCGGGGCGGCGACGCCGAGGCGTTCCTGCTCGGACGTTCCGCCAGGGAAACCTTGCTGTCGTCGATCGGCCCCGCATCTTGCACCCCCAGGAGTGCGAGTCCGGTCCTGGGCGCCCCGTCGCGACGACGGCTGAGGGTGCGGCGCCTGCGCCGGTCGTTGGCCACGATGTTCCCGTCCCTGGCGCCTCCACCTTCGCGGGTCGACTGACGCCATGACCGCTGACCCTCACACGCGCCCGAGCCGTCTCGCCGGCGCTATCGACGGACCGATCCGATGAGCGACGTCGTGCGCCTCGCCTTCCCCGGATCGATCGACGGCCGCCTCGACGTGTCCTTCGAGGTGATCGCCAAGTTGGCGACAGGGTTGGCCCTCACCGTCGACGGCGTGGCGCAGCCTGCCCAACGAAGCGGCCTGCGACGCCTGGCCGGGTCGGCCGACGCCCCCGTGACCAGCGCGGTGACCCGGGAAGGCGGCGGGGTTCGGATCACCCTGCGGGTCGATGCCAGCTGGGGCACCCCCCTGGGCGAGCTGGCCGACAGGCTCCGACGAACGGTGTCCGACGGCGTCAACGCCTCGCTGGGAACGACCCTCGACCCCGAGGCGGTCTGGGTTCGCTTCGATGCCCTCCGGGTCGAGGACACCGACGGGGCGCTGCTGTGAGGGGCAACCGGCTCCGTCGCGTCGCCCGGGCAACCGCAGCGCTGGCCGCGTTGGCGCTGATGGGCGTCGGCACGTTGGTCGTCATCGAGGCAGTGGCCCACATCGGCGGGTTTTCGCCGGTTGCGTTCAGATGGCCGGTGCTCGCCCGTCGTTTGGAGGACGTTCGCCTGGGTGAGCGTTGGCTGACGGGGGTTGCGGTGGGCCTCTGTGCGCTCGGCGCATGGTTGCTGCTGCTCAGCCTGGCCAGGACGGAGCGCCGACGGGTGGCGCTGGCGCTCGTTCCCGCCGGGATGGTGGTGACCCTCGACCTGGCCGATGCCCGCTCGGCAGCGGTGCGCGCAGCCCGGTCGGTGCCGGCGGTCGAGCGAGCATCGGCCCGGTGGACGGTCCGCAAGCGGGTCCGGGTGAAGGTTCGCTACCACCCCTCCGACCTGCCGCCGGGCGCCGACGTCGATGCGCTCGTCCAACAGCGGGTGGTCGCCGCCTTGGAGCGTCTGGCCATCCAGCCCCGGCGCGGCATCAAGGTCAAGCGGTCGAGGCGGTCGCCGTGAGCCGTTGGGATCGGGCATGGCTGATCGTGCTCGGCGTGATCAGCGCGTCGGTGGGGGCGACTTTTCTCGTGTGGCACCGCTGGATCAACCCCGGCCGCCGGGTGGTCGGCGAGCCATTCAAGGGCTGGCTGGGCGAGCCGTGGTTTCCGTGGGCGGTCGCCGCACTCGGCGTGGCCGTCGTCCTCGCCGGGCTCGCCTGGCTGATCAGCCAGACCCGCCGCACCCGCGACCGGGCCGACCGCTTCGATGCCGGAGGCGGCCCAGCCGATGCGCCTGTCTCGGTGCGAGCCCGCCCGGCGGCCGACGCGGTCGCCCAGCAGGCCGAGCTGGTGCCCGGTGTGATCTCGGCGGCGGCGCGGGTGCTCTCCGACGCACCGCCCACCATCGAGCTGCGCCTGATCGTCGACGACGGATACGACCTGACCGCCCTCACCGGCCGGATCGACGAGCGGGTGCGGGCCGGACTGCGCCGCACGCTCGGCCGGCCGGACGCTGCGCTGATCCTGCGCATCGGCCTCAAGCACGCCAAGACCGGCGTGGTCGACGGCGGCACGCTCGTTGCGCCGACCGCCTCCGCTCGGGCAATTGTCGCACCGGGCAAGGTGCCCCAGATCACCCTGACCCAGGCCATCCTGCCGGTTCCGGCGTTGCCGCAACCGGCAGGGTGGCCTGGCGGGTCACGGCCGTCAGATCACTCGGCCGAAAGCTCGGCGGCGACGTCGTCGGGCACATCGACGTTGGCGTAGGTGTCGGCCACATCGTCGTGGTCCTCCAGCGCATCGATCAGCGCCAGCACGCCCCGCGCCTCGCCGGCGGTGGCCAGCTCGACCAGGTTGATCGGGATCATCGTCAGCTCGGCCGACGTGGTGGCGATGCCCGCCTCGACCAGCCCGTCGCGCACCGCCATCAGCTCGTGCGGGTCGGTGGTGACCACCCAGGCCCCGTCACCGGGGACGATGTCCTCGGCGCCGGCCTCGATGGCGGTCAGCATCAGCTCGTCCTCGGTCACCTCGGCGGGCACGAGGATCATGCCCTTGCGCTCGAACTGCCAGGCGACGGCGCCCGGCTCGGCCAGCGACCCGCCCGCCTTGGAGAAGATCGCGCGGATCTCGGCGCCGGTGCGGTTGCGGTTGTCGGTCGAGCCGTCGAGGAAGATGGCCACGCCGTGGGGGCCGTACCCCTCGTAGGTGACCTCCTCGTAGGTGACCCCTTCCAGATCGCCGGTACCCCGTTGGATGGCACGGTCGATCGTGTCGACCGGCACCGAGGCGTCCCGGGCCTTCTGGTACATCGTGCGCAACGTGGGGTTGGAGTCCAGGTCGCCGCCCCCTCCCCGGGCGGCGATCTCCAACTGGCGGATGAGCTTGGCGAAGAGCTTGCCGCGCTTGGCGTCGGCGGCGCCCTTCTTGTGCTTGATCGTCGCCCATTTGGAGTGACCCGACATACGTGGTGATCCTTCTCGTTGGCGTGGGGCTGTGAGCGGAGGCCGCGCTCCGAGGAGCGCCCCGCTTATCCGAGCATAGGGGCACCACCGGCGACCGTTTCCAGCCACGCCCGATGGAAACGGGTGTCGTCGCTGAGCTCGGGGTGGAACGTCGTCGCCCAGGCCCGGCCCGAGGCCACCGCCACCGGTTCGGACCCCAAGGCGGCGAGCACCCGCACGTCGGCACCCACCCGCTCGATGCGGGGCGCGCGGATGAAGACGGCGTGGATGGCGGCCGGCAGTTCGGCGCCGTCGGCTACCTCCAGATCGGCCTCGAAGCTGGCCAGCTGGCGGCCGTAGGCGTTGCGCCGTACGGTCACATCGATCGACTGAAAACTCGCCTGGTCCTCGCGGCCGTCCCGGATGTCGGAGGCGAGCAGGATGGCGCCTGCGCAGGTGCCCAGCACCGCCATGCCATCGGCGAGCCGCGCCGCCAGAGGCGCCCGCAGGCCGCTGCTGTCCAACAGCTGGGACATCGTGGTCGACTCCCCGCCGGGGATGATCAGCGCGTCGACGTCGTCGAGCGCCGCTGCGGTGCGCACCTCGCGTACCGGCGCGCCCAGGCCTTCGATCACCAGCCGGTGCGCCCGGAAGGCGCCCTGAAGCGCCAGCACACCAATCGTCGGCCGGGCTCCGCCCAGGGCTACCAGCCCCGCTCGGAGAAGCTCATCTCCTGCGAGGCCGAGTCGAGTCCGCGCATGGCGTCGCCCAGGCCCCGGCTGACCCGAACCACCGTGTCGGGGTCCTGGTAGTTCGTCGCCGCCTCGACGATGGCCTTGGCCATCACCGATGGCGTCTCGGACTTGAAGATGCCCGAGCCGACGAACACCGATTCAGCGCCGAGCTGCATCACCAGGGCGGCATCAGCCGGCGTGGCCACTCCCCCGGCGCAGAACAGCGGGACGGGCAGCCACCCGGTGCGGGCGACCTCCTGCACGAGCGGCAGCGGCGCCGACAGGTCCTTGGCCCAGCCGAACAGCTCGGCCTCGTCGGCCTGCGAGATCGCCCTCATCGCCGAGGTGATCGCACGCATGTGGCGGACCGCCTGGACAATATCGCCGGTGCCGGCCTCGCCCTTGGAGCGGATCATGGCCGCACCCTCGGAGATCCGGCGCAGTGCCTCGCCCAGGTTGGTCGCGCCGCACACGAAGGGCACGTCGAAGGCGAACTTGTCGATGTGGTACGCCTCGTCGGCGGGGGTCAGCACTTCGGACTCGTCGACGAAGTCGACGTTGAGCGCCTGCAGCACCTGGGCCTCGGCGAAGTGGCCGATGCGGGCCTTGGCCATCACCGGGATGCTCACCGTCTCCTGGATGCCCTCGATCAGCGCAGGATCAGACATGCGGGCGACGCCACCGTCGCGACGGATGTCGGCCGGGACCCGCTCGAGCGCCATGACGGCGACCGCCCCGGCGTCCTCGGCCACCTTGGCCTGCTCGGCGTCGACGACGTCCATGATGACGCCACCCTTCAGCATCTCGGCCAAGCCTCTTTTCACCGTCATCGTTGCCGAGGTGGAGGGGGTGTCTGCGTTGCCGTTGGCGGAACTGTCGCTCATCGCCCGAAGTGTACCGACCGCACTCGATGGGTCAGAAGCCGGGGCGTCCGACCGATGGCCACCGGGGCCGCGCTACAACTCGTTGAGCAGCGCCAGGCGGCGGGCGATCGTCACCTGGGCGGCGTTGTTGACCTGGAACTCGTCCGGTGCTGCCATCCACAGGTGGGAGACGGCAGGGTCGCCGTCGGAGCCGGCCGGGCCCATCTCGGCGATCAGCTCGAGGGCGGAGATCAGGCCCGGCGGGTAGCGGGTGAACTCGAGGGCGTTGAGGTCGCACAGCTCCTCGCGACGGGCGGGCAGCAGTCGGTCGAGCTCGTAGCGCCAACCGACGCTGGTGCGGAAGGCATGGGCTGCGGTGGCGGCCTGGGCATCACCGCCGGCCAGGTGAGCCACCTGCTGGGCGAGGACCGCCTCCAAACGCATGCGGTCGGCGGCGTCGAGCAGCCCGGAGGTGACCACAACGCAGGCATCGTCGCCCAACGCCACCGTGGCGGCGTTGGCCCGGGGGTCGTCGACAACGTACAGCCGGGGCTCCGCCACCCCCGACGACATCGCCAGCCCCTCGATCAGGTTGGCGTAGCGGGGATTCTCCCCGGCCCGCAGCCGCCGGGCACCCAGGGCGTTGAGCGCCGCGGTCACCGCGCCGGATCGCCGCCAAGCGACCAGCGCTACGACGAGGGCGATGCTCACCACCAACAGCGCCAGGCCCAGCATCCAACCGACGAAGATGCCCACCAGGAGGGAGACCAGGATCAGCGGCACCGCCAAGGCCGCTGCGGTCGACCGGTACACCGACCGAACTTCGCCCTCGAGCAGGGCCCGGCGCTCGGCGAGATCCAAGGGAACGGTCCGCAGCGAGCGGGTCGCTTCCGCATGGACGGCTGCGGCGTCGGGATCGGCGTCGGTGGGTGGCTCTGCGGTGCTGAAGGACTCTGCGTTCACCACCGGCTCAGAATTCAACCTGGACGTTGGCCCGGCTGGCCTCGTCCGCTTGGAAGTACGCCCGCTCGGTGAAGCCCATCTTGTTGGCGATCAGGCTCTGGGGGAACGACTGGATCTTGGTGTTGTAGGTCCGCACGTTGTCGTTGAAGTACTGGCGCGAGTAGGCGATACGGTCCTCGGTCTCGGACAGTTGGCGTTGCAGGTCGAGAAACTGGGTGTTGGCCTTCAGGTCGGGATAGGCCTCCGACAGGGCAAACACCTGCTTCAGCATGCCGCTGAGCACGCCTTCGGCCTCGGCCTGGGCCTCGGGGCCCTCGGCGGCCACGGCGGCGTTGCGGGCGGCGATGACCCCTTCGAGCGTCGCCCGCTCGTGGGTGGCGTACCCCTTGACCGTCTCGACCAGGTTAGGGATGAGGTCGTGGCGACGGTTGAGCTGCACGTCGATCTGGGCGAAGGCTGATTCGATCTTGTTGCGCAGCTTGACCAAGCCGTTGTAGGCGCCCATCAGGTACAGGCCGCCGCCGATGACGACGAGCAGCACGATGACGAGCAAGACGATGAGAACGGTCACGCAGGTGCCTCCTTCTTCGAGAAGGGTCCATCCTAGCGGTCGATCGACGCTGGGCCGACCGACCCCGGTGCCCCCGGCCGTGGTTCTCGAGGTGCTCGGATTCGACGCCTGGCCATGCGGGTAGCGTCGAGCGTTGCGACACCGCTGGGACCTTGATTGAGGGCTTTCATGTCCGATTGGCACCACGACCTGGCCGGGATCCCACCGTTTGCCGAGGTGGACTACTCCGGTCGCTTCGACGAAGCGTTTTGCGACCCGCTTCGGCATCGCCGTTTGAGCATCCGGCAACCGGAAGGTGTGGACGGGTCATCTCCGGCCGACGGCTCGGGTAGCGCGTTCCAGCCGGAGCCATCCGTCAGCTGTCAGCCACCGGGATACCGTGCAGCGCCTCCCACACCCCGTCGGCGACGGCGTCGGGCAGCCAGCTGAACGCCCGCAGCTCGGACGGTTCGGCTGCCCGCAGCTTGGTGATGCCCCCGGCCTCGTCGAGCAGCCGCCTCTTGCGGGTGGGCCCCAGCCCGGCCACATCGTCGAGCACCGACGCCGTCGACCGCTTCTCTCGCAGGGTGCGGTGATAGCCGATGGCGAAGCGGTGGGACTCGTCTCGGATGCGCTGCAAGAGGAACAGCGCGTCGGAGCCGCGGGGCACCTCGACCGGCACATCGGAGTGAGGCACGAACACCTCCTCGAAGCGTTTGGCCAGCGACGCGACCGGGATCTCCTCTGAGAGGCCGACCGACTCCAAGGCACGCACGGCGGCGCTCAGCTGGCCTTTCCCGCCGTCGACCAGCAACAGCTGCGGCGGGTACTGAAACTTGCCCCGTTCGGCGAGCGGCAGGTCGCGGTCGGCAACGAAGGCCTTCAGGCGCCGGGTGACCACCTCCTCCATCGCTGCAAAGTCGTCGGAGTCGCCGGCGTAGCGTCCGCCGACGGTGCGCACCTTGAAGCGCCGGTACTCGCTCTTCTTGGGCAGCCCGTCTTCGAGCACCACCATCGAGCCGACGTAATCGGTGCCCTGGAGGTGGCTCATGTCGAAGCACTCGATGCGCAGCGGCGCCTCGGGAAGGTCGAGCGCCAGCTGAATCTCGTTGAGCGCCTTGGCCCGGCTGTTGTGGTCCGAGCCACGCTTCAGCCGGTGCCGGTTGAAGCTGTCGGTGGCGTTGCGGGTCACCGTCTCGAGCAGCTCGCGCTTGTCCCCGCGTTGGGGTACCCGAATCTGCACCTTGGACTCACGCCGTTCGCTCAGCCAGCGGGTGAACAGTTCGCCGTCCGCCGGTTCGGCGGGCACAACGATCAGGCTGGGCAGGCCGACGACCGGATCCTCGGCGTACAGCTGCTCGATCACTTCGGCCATCGTCTCGCTGGTATCGAGGTCGAGCGCCTTGTCGAGGATGAAGCCGTTGCGCCCCACCACCCGGCCGTGGCGGACGTGGAACACCTGGGCCGCCGCCTCCAATTCGTCCTCGGCCAGCCCGATCACGTCGAAGTTCTCGTTGCCCGGTGCCACCATCTGTTGACGCTCGATCGCCCGCTCGACGTTGGCCAGCCGGTCCCGCAGCCGTGCCGCCGACTCGAAGTCGAGCTCCGCTGCCGCGGCCGTCATCCGGCCTCGCAGCTCGTCGAGGACCGGTTGGGTGTCACCTTCAAGGAACGCCGCCAGGTCGGCCAACATCTGGTTGTAGTCCTCGCGGCTCACCTCGCCCACGCAGGGCGCCGAGCACTTCTCGATGTGGAAGAGCAGGCAGGGGCGTCCGCTGGCGGCGTATCGCTTGAACTTGCCGTCGGTGCAGGTTCGGATCGGGAACGTGCGTAACAGCAGGTCGAGCGTTTCGCGGATCGCGTAAGCGTGGGCGAAGGGCCCGAAGTAGCGGTTGGGCTTCTTGCGCTTGCCCCGCATCACCATCGCCCGGGGCCACTCGTCGCCCAAGGTGAGGGCCAGGTAGGGGTAGGACTTGTCGTCGACCAGCCGCACGTTGAAGCGCGGTCGGTGGGTCTTGATCAGGTTGTACTCCAGCATCAAGGCCTCGACCTCGTTGCGGACCGTGATCCATTCGACCGATTCGGCCGCCGCCACCATCTGGGCGGTGCGCACGTGCAGGGTGCGGGGGTCGCCGAAATAGTTGGACAGCCGCTGGCGCAGCGACTTGGCCTTGCCGACGTAGATGATCCGGCCGTCACCGTCGCGGAACTGGTAGCTGCCGGGTTCGTCGGGGATCGTACCGGCGGGGGGACGCTCAATCATCGGGTCGCAGCCTACGGTCCGACGCCGCCGTCTCCTTCCCACCGAGCGCCCGTCTCCCCACCTCGTTGGCCAACTCGGGAGCCCAGAGCGCGCCCTGGCGGTCGTTTGGGCTCCCCGGTTCGGGACAAGCCACCAACTCGGGAGTCCAGAGCGCGCCCTGGCGGTCGTTTGGGCTCCCCGGTTCGGGATGGGTGGGTCGAGTCCAGCGTCGGGACACGCCGCCAACCCGGGAGCCCACAGCGCGCCCTGGCGGTCGTGTGGGCTCCCCGGTTCGGGGTGTGGTCGGTTCGGGGTGTGGTCGGTTCGGGGTGTGGTCGGTTCGGGGTGTGGTCGGGTCGGGCTGTGGGCGGGTTAGGCGTCCCCGGGGTGGGGCGAGGCGGCCTCGACCAGCTTGAGCGCCGCGGTGAGCTCGGCGTCGTCCTCGAACGCGGCACCGTCGCCGGGGCCGGGCAAGAGCGCGTCGGCGGGCAGCCGGGGGCCGATCACCACGCCCGGCCGCCCCAGGCCCAGGCGCCCCAACCAACGGGACGGCTTGGGCAGGGAGGCAAACTCGTCGCCGTCGAGGAACTCCGCCGCCCGTAGATATCCGACCTGGATCAGCTCCTCGGTGCGGCTGAAGTCGTCGTAGCGCAGTTCGGGGCGCGCGCCGGTGGGCAGGATGACCACCTGGGTGCCGTTGGGGATGTTGGACAGATCGCGCATGAAGCGGTGGTTACGGGCGATCCAGTAGCCCAACATGGCGCCGTCGACCGGACGACGGATCGTGGCCTCGGGCCGGCCGTGCAGCCCGACGTGCAGCACGTACACCCGCTCGGCACCCAGCTCGACGGCTCGGGAGATCGGAACGTTGTCGATCACCCCGCCGTCCACGTAGCGACGGCCCTCGAGCGTGACCGGCGGGTACACCGCCGGCAACGCGGCCGAAGCGAGGATCGGATCGAGCAGCTCGCCGGAGCCGAACCAGCGGGCCACGCCCGACACCAGGTCGGTCGCCACGCACTCGAAGCGGATCTTCAGCGACTCGAAGGTCTGACGATCACCGAGGAAGGTGCCGACCAGCGAGCGAAGCCCCTCGTTTGAGGACACCGCCTCGCCCTTGCGCAGCAGCTGCACCATGCTCGGCATGCGGCCGGTGGGCATCAGCTTGTCGCCGGTGACCTCCCGCCACTGTGCCTCCATGCGCCGGACACCGGCCAGGGTGGGGTCGGCGGCGTAGGCGGCGCCGTTGAGCGCACCGACCGAGCATCCCAGCACCACGTCGGGCCGGATCGAACGCTCGGCCAGCGCCCGCATCATGCCCACCTGCACCGAGCCCAGGTTGCCGCCGCCCGAGAGGACGAAGGCCACCCGGGGCTCCTTGTGGCGCCGGGGCTTGGGCACTGCGGTCGTGCCGTCGGCGGCGACCGCCGGCTCGGCTTCGGGGCGCTCGGTGGAACCTTTGGGGCGGGGTAGCCAGGCCGGGATCTTCATCGGTTCGCCGGCTCGCTCACGGGACCCGCAACAGGCGCACCGTGTCGGTTTTGCGAACGCCGATGCCCGAGCCCCACACCACCGCGATCAGGTCGCCGGAGCGCACGTGTCCGCTGTCGCGCACCCGGGTGGCCAGGTCGTCCACCTTGGAATCGTCATTCTGGCTGGGCGCCCCCATCGGCGTGACCCCCCAGCTCAGCGACAACTGGTTGACCGTCCGTTGAGACGGCGACAGCCCGATGATGCCCATCGACGGGCGGAATCGGGCGATCGAGCGCACGGTGAAGCCGGTGTCGGACACGCACACGATGGCGGCGACGTCCAACTCGGTGGCCGCCCGCCAGGCGGCGCCGCTGATCGCGTCGGTGATCGAGCTTTCGACCGAGGTGGCGGCGGTGCGGCGCAGGTTGCGGATGCCGCGAGGCCACGCCTCGTAGTCGAACTCGGCATCGGCACGCTCGGCGATGCGGGACATCGTCGCCACCACCTCGACCGGGTCGTGCCCAACGGCGGTCTCCCCCGAGAGCATCACCGCCGACGTGCCGTCGAAGATGGCGTTGGCCACGTCGGTGATCTCGGCCCGCGTGGGGGCGGCCGCATGCACCATCGACTCGAGCATCTGGGTGGCCGTGATCACCGGCCGGCCCGAGGCGATGCAGCTGCGGATGATGCTCTTTTGCAGGTGGGGCAGCTCCTCGATGCCACACTCGATGCCCAGGTCGCCGCGCGCCACCATGACCGCTCCGGCCACTTCGAGGATCCCCTCGAGGTTTTCGACCGCCGCCCTCGTTTCGATCTTGGCGACGATCAGCGGACCCCGCGGCGGCGGCTCCACCCCGACCCGGCGGATGTCGTGGGCCGAGCGGACGAAGGACATGCCGATCATGTCGACGCCTTCCTCGACCAGGGCATCGAGGAAGTACAGGTCCTCGGCGGTCGGCGTTCCCATCGTGAGCCGATCGGACGGGATGTGCAGCCCCGGACGCCCTTGCATGAGGCCTTCGCCGCTGACCGTGGCCTTGAGCGATACCCCGTCGTTGGACGTGACCCGCAGTGCGACCCCGCCGTCGCCGACGGTCAGTACGTCGCCGGGACCGACGTCGTCGATCAGCAGCGGATAGTCCACCCAGAGCCCGTCGGGACCCGAGCGATCGGTACCCGGTGCCACCGACACCGTGTCGCCTTCGTGCAGCACCATGCCGCCCTCGACGAACTCGGTCAGGCGCACCTTGGGGCCGGGCAGGTCGGCCAGGATGCCGACGACGCGCCCGGTCTCGGCCGCCAGGCGTCGCACCAGCCGCATGCGCTCGATCGCCTGGCCGACCGTGCCGTGGGCCAGGTTGAGCCGCACCACGTCGCAGCCGGCCTCGATCATGGCCCGAAGGGTCTCCTCGGGCTCGGACGCAGGCCCGAGCGTGGCGATGATCTTGGTGCGGCGGGGCATGATCCCAGCCTAACGAGGCGATGTCGGATCGCTTCGGCCCGAGCCTGGACCCGGACCCGGAGGTTCGATCCGCCGTCCTGGCCAGGACGTCACTCGGCCAGCGTGGCCAGGATCTCGCCGTGGGGCACGAGGAACCAGCCATCTGGGTGCTCGGCCCATTCCCGAAAAGCGGCGCCGTACTCGGCGAGCTCGTCGGCACCGGCGATACCGAGCTCCACCGCCTGAGCGGCGAGGGTTGAGTGCAGCATCCGGTCGGCCCACAGACCGCCCCACCAGCGCCGATCCTCCAGGGTGCTGAAGCACCAGGTGGATGCCGACGCGACCGGGTTGGGCAGGCCGGCCCGGTTGGCCCACGCCAGCAGACGCCGGCCGGCATCGGGCTCGCCGCCGTTGCGGCGGGCCACCGACTGGTAGGTCGCCATCCAGCGGTCGAGCCGCGGGTCGGCCGGGTACCAGCCCATGGCCCCGTAGTCGGCGTCCCGGGCGGCGACGACCCCGCCGGGGCGGACGACGCGGGCCATCTCGGTCAGCGCGGCCACCGGGTCGGCGACGTGCTGGAGCACCTGGTGGGCGTGCACCACATCGAGGTGAGCGTCGGGGAACTCGATGGAGTGAACATCGCCCACGTGCCCGGTGACGTTGTCCAGGCCCCGGTCGGAGGCCAACGCCACCGCCTCGTCCACGATGTCCGGGCTGCGGTCGAGGGCCACGACGTGCCCCGGGGCCACCAGCGCCGCCAGATCAGCGGTGATCGTTCCCGGGCCGCAACCGATATCGAGTACCGAATCCCCGGGCGTGAGCCGCTCGAGGAGGTAGGCGGCGGAGTTGTGGGCGGTGCGCCACCGGTGGGAGCGCAGCACCGACTCGTGATGGCCGTGGGTGTATCGACCGTCGCTGGGGCCGTCCGGCACCGACACGGCTCAGTTCAGCAGCGCGCTGAGGCGGCGGCCCTCGGCCCGCCACCGGCTGGAACGCTCGTCGTCGTCGATGCCCTCGGCCAGCGCCATGCACACGGTGGCGGCGGCACCCCAGCGACCCAGACGGGTGAGCACGACCGCAAGTTCCTGTTGGGCGTCGATCTTGGAGGCACAGCACTGGGCGAGCAGCGGAAGCACCCAGGCCAGCCCCTCAAGGTCGTGGTGGCGTCCGTAGGCGATCCGCAGGTTGGCGAGCGTGCGCACCAACATGACGCGATGGTCGACCGGGTCGAGCGAGTCGGGCGGGAGCGGACGGCCGAGCAGCCGGACGTGGAGGTCGGCCACTTGGCCGGGCGTCAGGGCACGGCCCCGATCGAAGGGGTCGAAGTAGCGCCCCGCCCCGTCGACCCGGCCCGGTTCACCAAGAAGGAAGTGCCCGGGCATGCCCACCCCGACCAGCGGCGTGTCCCAGCGTTCGGCGACGGCCAAGGCCAGGGCCGACAGCGACAGCGGAATGCCCAAGCGGCGCTCGAGCACCCGGTTGACCAGCGAGTTGGCGGGGTCGTAATAGTTGTGAATGTTGGGTTGAAAGCCGTCGGTGCCGAACAGCCCGGCGCACAGGCGGGCCGGGTCGGCGTGGCCGTATTTCTCGGCCAGGCGATCGAGTTGGCCGGTGACCAGCGCGGGGTCCAGGGCCGGATCGGCGTGGACGGCGATGGCGATCAGGCCCCGCTCCAAGCGTCCGCGCTCGGGGGCGCCGGTCAGTTCGTCGAGCAGCTGGTGTGACGCATCCACGTGGTCAACCTACGGCGCCGTCAGCCGATCGCCCCCGCGCTGTTGGCGGCCAGACGATCACGCCTGCGTCACCCGGGGCGGTGTGGCGGGGGCGGAGCGCTCCAGGTCGCGCCGGGCGGCGAGCATGCCGGCGGCGCTGATCAGCGCCAGCAGCGCAGCGGTCGACCACGTGAGCGGGTAGCCCAGCGACTCGGACACCGGCCCAAAGATCAGCGGGCCGAGCGTGGTTCCGACGTAGATGCCGGTCTGGCTGACGCCAGTGGCCCGTCCCGGTTCGTCGGGGCGGGCCCGGACGACCGCCAGGTTGAACACGCCGGGCCACGCCCATCCGATGCCATAGGCGCCGGGCAGCGCCAGCCACTGCGCCCACGGGGTGCGCAGCCCGAACCCGATGAGCGCCACTGCGCCGACCGCAAGCATTGCCGCCACCCAGCCGAGGATCCGCTCGGGTGAGGCGCCGGTGCGGTCGGCCCGCACCCCGGCGACGATGCGACCGACGATCGAGGTGGCGGATCCCAGCGAGGCGGCCAGCCCGGCGGCGGCAAGGCCGACGCCGGCGTCCCGGGCCGACTCGACGTAGAAGCCGCCGAGCGCCACCGCGCTGGCCGAGCCGAACCCAGCCGCAGCCGCCACCAGCCCCAGCGTCCGATCCTTCCGCGGCGAGGCCGGGGTAGGGAGCGAGGCGGCGGGCCCTGGGGCGGGAATGGCGGCGGACGCTGGGGCGGGCTTGGCGGCGGGCGCCGGGGCGGGCATGGCGTCCGCAGGCCTGCGGTTGGCCACCCGCAGGCCGGGATGCCAACGTCGAACCGCCTCCAGGCCCAGCGCAGCGGCCAGGGCGGCACCGGAGGCGACGCCGAACGCGCTGCGCCAGCCGGTGGTCAGCACCAGGGTCGGCAACAGCAGTCCGGCCACCAGCACACCGCCGGGGTTGGCCGACTGCTTGATCGAGAAGGCCACGCCGTGCCGGGCCGGCGGGAGGTATCGGGCCAGGTACACGTTGGCGGCGATCTGGGTGAGCGCGTTGCACCCGCCGCCAACCATCATCGCCACGGCCAGCACGGGCACCGAGTCGGCGATCGTCGCCATCGTCGCCCCGGTGACGGCCGAGCCGGACAGCCCGACCTGCAGCGTCCTCACCGGGCCGACCGAGTCGGCGATCGATCCTGCGCGCCGGGACACGAGCGCCGAAACGGCGAAGAACGAGGCCATCAGCCAGCCGGCGGTGGTCTCCCGGTAGCCGAACTCCGAGCCCATCGGACCGACGAGGGCGCCGATGAGAAAGACCGGCAGGATCGAGGCGACGATCGCCGGCAACAACGGCGCCAGCAGTCCGACCACCGGTGCCTCGCCGCGCGGAGATGCGGCGCTGCGGCGGTCGGTCGACGGGGTCGGCACGGCCCCAGGATGGCAGCGTCCGGTTCGATCCTGGGCATCGCCGGACCGGGGTGGGAGACTCCCCGATGTGGCACCGACGCTCCATCCCTACCTCGACCTCCCGACCCCTCACGCCATCGCCCACCGTGGCGGGGCATCGGAGGCGCCCGAGAACACGATCGCCGCCTTCCGAAAGGCGCTGAGCGCCGGCTACCCGTTTCTGGAGACCGACACCCACGCCACCGCCGATGGGGTCTTGGTCGCCTTCCACGACGATCGCCTCGACCGCGTGACCGACCGGGAGGGCACCATCGCGGAGCTGCCCTACGCCGAGGTGGCCAAGGCCAGGGTGGGCGACCAGCCGATCCCGAGGTTGGAGGAGCTGCTCGAGGAGTTCCCCGGTCACCGCTTCAACATCGACCCCAAGTCCGATGCCGCCGCATCCCATCTGAGCGCCGTGCTTCGCCGCACCAAGGCCCTCCCCCGAGTGTGTGTGGCCTCGTTCTCCAGCGAGCGGCTCATCCGGTTGCGACGCGACCTGGGCGATAAGGCGTGCACGGCGGCCACACCGCGCGAGATCGCCCAATGGCGCGCCGGTCGGGTGGGCCGGGGCTTCGATGTACTCCAGGTGCCCACGTCGCATCGCAACGTCGAGCTGGTGACCCGCAGGAGCGTCGCCCGTGCCCACCGGACCAACGTCCTCGTCCACGTCTGGACGATCGACGAGCCGGCCGAGATCGAGCGCCTGCTCGACCTGGGCGTCGACGGCATCATCACCGACAGCCTGGAAAACCTGGGCGGCGTGCTGAAGCGCCGAGACCAATGGCATCCGGTCACCTGAACGAGCCTGCGTCAGCGGGTTTGGGCACCCTGGTCGTGATCGCCACGCCGATCGGCGATGTCGACGACCTGTCTTCCGCCGCCCGCCTCGAGCTTCAGCGGGTTGACGTCCTCGCCTGCGAGGACACCCGTCGCACCCGTCGGCTGCTCGCTGCGGCGGGCATCGCCGCCCCGCGCCTGCGCTCGGTTCGGCGGGAGAACGAGGCGGCCGCCGTCGGCTGGACGCTCGCCCAGCTCGACGCAGGCCGGCGGGTCGGGCTGGTCAGCGACGCCGGGCTGCCCGCCATCTCCGACCCGGGGCAGCGCCTCGTCGCCGGGGTCCGCGCCGCCGGGGGTTCGGTCGCCGTCGTGCCGGGGCGCTCCGCCGTCTCGGACGCGCTCGCCCGTGTCGGGTGGGCGAGATCCGGGTTCGTGATGGCCGGCTTCCCGCCCCGCTCGGGCGCCGATCGTCACCGCTGTTTCGAGGCGGTCGCCCACAGCGCCGTGCCCTCCGTGATCTTCGAGAGCCCCCGCCGGGTCGAGGCGACCCTCGCCGACCTTGCGCACGCCTGCGGACCGGACCGGCGGGCGCTGGTGGCCAAGGACCTGACCAAGACCCACGAACGGGTGGTGATCGGCACGCTGAGCACCCCGATTGGTCAGGCGCGCGGGGAGTACGTGGTCGTCGTCGACGCCCTTCGCGCCGGCGACGCGTCAATGCCCTAGAGTGTCGCCGCGCCTGTGTTGGGGGTCACACGCTGTGATCACCTCGGGTGTGACGCAACGGTTTGAAGGGGTGCGACATCAGCGAGCGAGCAACCACGTGAAAGCACCTGGCACGAGCGTGCAGTCGACCGGATCGCGCGCCCGCTGGGCGTCGCCGCTCCGGGCCCTCATCGGCTTGGCCGTGCTGGCCGCCGGGCTGGCCGCATGCACCCCGCCTCCGGCCGAGAACACGGTCATCTACGGCATGGAGGCGGAGAACGACGGAGGCTGGTGCCTCCCCGAAGGGCAACTGGCCATCGCTGGGCTGCAGACCGCCCGGGCGCTGTACGACCCGCTCACCATCCCGGACGAGAACGGCGAGTACGTGCCTTTTCTCGCCAAGGACGTCACCTCCAACGACGACTACACCGAGTGGACGATCACGCTGCGCAAGGGCGTGACGTTTCACGACGGCAGTCCCCTGACCGCCCAGGTGGTGAAGAACAACCTCGACGCCAACCGGGGCCAGTACCCGGGCCGAAGCGCTCTGCTGCAGCAATTCATCTACGGGAACATCGCGTCGGTTGACGTCGTCGACGAGTACGCGGTGAAGGTGACGACCGGGGTGCCCTGGCGGGCGTTCCCCGCCTTCCTCAACAGCTCCAACCGCTTCGGGGTGATGGCCCAGGCCCAGCTCGACGACCCCGACACGTGCGATGCCAAGCCGATCGGCACCGGACCGTTCATGTTCGAAAGCTGGAGCCCGGGCGACAAGCTGGTGCTGAAGAAGAACCCCGACTACTGGATCGAGGGCTACCCGCTGCTCGACGGCATGGAGTTCCGGCCGATCCCCGACGGGGACGCTCGCTCCAACGCGCTGCGCGGCGACGAGATCGACGCGATGCACGTGTCTGACGACCTGGTGGTCGACGACTTCCGAACCGACGCCGACACCGGCAACCTGAACATGTACGACACGTTCAAGTTCGCCGAGCTCAGCTATGTGATGTTGAACAACTCCAAGCTGCCGTTCTCCAACAAGAACGCCCGGCTGGCGCTCGCCTACGGCGGCGACCGGAAGGCGATCAACCAGGCGGTCTATGCCGGCCTGGCCGAACAGCGCAGCGGGCCGTTCCCGCCCGGCAGCCCCGGCTATCTCGAGGACCCGGGTTTCCCCGAGTACAACCCGAAGAAGGCTCGGGAGTACGCCAGGAAGTACGTCGAGGAGACCGGCCAGCCGCTCGAGTTCGAGATGTCGGTCGTCCCTTCCGTCCTCAGCCTCGGCCAGTTGCTCCAGCAGTTGGCCGCAGAAAGCGGGGTCACGATCAACTTGAAGACGATCGACCAGGCCCAGCTGATCAACGATGCGATCAGCGGCGACTTCGAAGCGTCGGTCTTCCGGCTGCACCCGGGCACCGAGCCCGACCTGCAGTCGGTGTGGTGGACCGACGGCCCGACCAACTTCGCACGCTTCAACGCCAAGACCGAGGACGGCGAGTGGATGCACCCGGGCGGAAAGAAGATCAACGACCTGATGGTCGAGGCCCGCTCCGAACCCGACCTGGCCAAACGGACCGAGCTGTACGAGGAGGTCAACCGCACCTTCAGCGAGGAGGTCTTCAACATATGGGCCTACTCGTCGCACTGGGCGATCGTCACCCAGCCCGATGTCCTGGGCATCCTCGGGCCCAACAACCCCGACGGTTCCAAGCCGTTCCCGGGGCTGTCCAGCGGACATGCGGTGCACGGGCTGTGCCGGAAGGGCGTCTCGTGTCCTCCGGAGGCCGAGGTCGACTACATCCCCGTCGATGTGAAGACGATCGATGAATAGTCCCAAGGGAGCCTGACGCCAATGGCCAAGTTCATACTTACCCGTCTCGGCCAGTTGGTGCTCGTCGTCATCGTGGTCACGTTCGTTACCGCGGTGGTGATGAGCTTCATCCCCGGCGACCCGGTGACGGTCATCGCCCCGTTCGCCGAGGGTCAGCAACGAGACGAGATCCGCGCCGACCTCAACCTGGACGACCCGGTGCCCGTGCGCTACGTCAAGTGGCTGGGCGGCTTTGCCACCGGCGACCTGGGTAACTACTACACCGTGTCATCCAACCGGCCGGTTGCCGACCAGTTCTGGCCGGCGATCCGAACCTCGGCGATCCTGATGCTGTGGGCCCAGGTGCTCGCCCTGGCGATGGCGATCCCCTTGGCGATCCATTCCGCCTCCCACGAGGGGGGCTGGATCGACAAGATGATCTCCAACTCGGCCTATGCAGCACTGTCGATACCCGGCTTCGCGCTCACGTTGACCTCGCGTACGTGCTCGGCGTCAAGTTGCACTGGTTACCCCCGTCCGGCTGGCGGGACCCCTGGTACGACACCATCGGTCACCTCCGGCGCGTGATCATCCCGGCCTTCGCGCTGTCGCTCGGTCCGGCGGCGATCTACATGCGCCTGCTGCGGACCGACCTGATCGCCACCCTGCGCCAGGACTTCATCACGATGGCCCGGGCCAAGGGGCTGTCGCCTCGGCGCATCATGTGGCGCCACGCCCTACGGGCGTCGTCGATCACGCTGCTGACCGTCGCCGGCCTGTCGGTGGGCACGATGATCGGCTCCGCACTGATCGTCGAGGTGATCTTCGGCATCCCGGGGCTGGGCACGCTCACCGCCCAGGCCATCCTGTCCCGGCAGTACGGCGCCCTTCAGACCTTCGTGGCGGCGATGGCCATCCTGTTCGTGCTGGTGAACATCGCCGTGGACATCCTCTACGGCTTCGTCGACCCGAGGATCCGCAATGCCTAAGACCCCAACCTCGACCGAAGACCTCCTCGAGGAGGCCGCCGCGCCCGTACGGCCGGTCAGCGCGCTCGACTCGATGACCGCATCCGGACCCGATGAGCTGATCCCCACCGACCAGCGGGCACCCCTCGGCATCGGGGCCTGGCTGTCGATCGCCTGGCTGGCCGTCATCACGTTGGCGTCGATTTTCGCCCCGTTGTTTCTCGTCGACCCGACCGCCGCCAACCCGATCAACGCTCGCAAAGGCCCCTCCGGCGCCGCCATCCTCGGCTATGACGAGGTGGGGCGCGACCTGTTCAGCCGGCTGATCAACGGCGCCAAGTGGACACTGGTGATCGCGGTCGGCGCCATCGCCATCGGGCTGCTCGTCGGTGGGCTGCTCGGCCTGGCCGCCGGCTACTTCCGGGGCAAGACCGATGCCGTGCTGTCGCCGACGTTCAACGCATTGCTGGCATTCCCGCAGCTGGTGTTGGCGCTGCTGTTGGTCTCGGTCTTCGCCAACGGGCCCCAGGATTCGGTCGCCAAGCGGATCGTCGTGTTGATGGCGGCGTTGGGCATCATCGCCATCCCGCTGCTCGCCCGGATCACGCGAGCCAACACGCTGGCGTGGGCCGACCGCGACTTCGTCATGGCCGCCCGGGCGATGGGCGCCAAACCGTGGCGGGGGGTGTTCCGTGACGGGCTGCCCAACGTCCTCCCCGCCATGATGGCGATCACCCTGCTGGCGATCGGCGTCGCCATCGTGGCCGAGGCCGGCCTGGCCTTCCTCGGCTTGGGCGTCAAGCTGCCGACCCCGTCCTGGGGCAACATCCTGGCGGCGGGCAAGCCCGAGCTGCGGCGGGTGCCGATGATGGTGATCGCGCCGACCATCTTCATCTTCTTCACCGTCATGTCCCTGAACTTTCTGGGCGATGTCATCCAAAAGCGATTCAACGTGAGAGAGAGCCTCTTGTGAGCCCTGGAACCAATGCTGCGGCAACCGACCATCCAACGACCCGGCCAACCGAGGGCACCTCGGGTGGCACGGACTCCGCCAACGCTCCTCTCTTGGAGGTCACCGACCTGCACACGGCGTTCAGAACCCCGCGGGGCATGGTGCGCGCGGTGGACGGGCTCAGCCTGACCGTCGAGCGGGGCAAGACGCTCGGCATCGTCGGCGAGTCCGGCTCGGGCAAGTCGGTTGCCAGCCGTTCGATCATGGGGCTCACGCCCCGGCGCAATGTCGAGCGATCGGGCACCGTGCGCCTCAGCGGTCGGGAGATCACCGACCTGTCCGAGGCCGAATACCGCGACCTGTGGGCGACCGAGATGGCGATGATCTTCCAGGATCCGATGACCGCCCTCAACCCGGTGATGAAGGTGGGTGCCCAGATCGCTGAAAGCATGCGGGTGCACCTCGATCTGTCCAAGAGCGAGGCCCGCGAGCGCACCATGGCGCTGCTCGAGGCGGTCCACATCCCCGAGCCCCACAAGCGCATCGACGTCTATCCCCACGAGATGTCCGGCGGCATGCGCCAGCGGGTCGTGATCGCCATCGCCCTGGCGTGCGGTCCCAAACTGCTCTTCGCCGACGAGCCGACCACAGCGCTCGACGTTACCGTGCAGGCCCAGGTGCTCGACCTGCTGGCCGAACAGCAGCGCGAGCGCTACATGGGCATGATCCTCGTCACCCACGACCTGGGCGTCGTCGCCTCCCGGGCGGACGAGATCGCGGTGATGTATGCCGGGCGCATCGTCGAGCGCGCCCCGACCCGGGTGCTGTTCCGCGAGATGAAGATGCCCTATACCGAGGCGTTGCTCGCCGCGATCCCCAAGCTGGAGATGGCGTCGCACACCCGTCTGGTGGCCATCGGCGGACGGCCGCCCGACCTGGTCAACCCTCCGGAGGGATGCAGCTTCAGCCCCCGGTGCCCCTATGCGCAGGACCGCTGCCGCACCGAGGAACCTCAGCTGATCGAAAGCCCGACCGCTCCCGGCCACTTCTACGCCTGCCACTTCCCGGTCGGTTCCCCGGCCAACGACGAGATCCGTGTGCAGTTGCGGCGCGCCGGGGTGTCGCTGCCCGGCGATGAGGTGGTGCTGGACGAAACGACGGTTTCGCCGTCGTCCCATGCATCGGTGCGGTCACAGCTGGCCGAGCAGGCCGACCGCGCCCAGGCGGACCGACCGGCGGGCAGCGACGAAACGAACACGATCACCCCCCCACACATCAACACCCAGGCCGACGGGTCGCCCGCGGCGACCGAGGAGAGCTGAGATGGCTGGTTCCGGAACAGCGCACCTGCGCCCCGCCGACGAGGTCTTGCTTCGGGTGGAGAACCTGGTGATGGAGTTTCCCGCCAAGGGCGGGCGCAAGGTCAACGCCGTCTCCAACATCAGCTTCGATGTGGCCCCCGGCGAAACGCTGGGCCTGGTGGGCGAGTCGGGCTGCGGCAAGTCGACGACCGGCAAGGCGATCATGCAGCTGCCGCCTCCCACCCGGGGCACGGTCACGCTGGACGGCACGGAGCTGACCTCGCTGAAGGGCGAGGCGCTGCGGGCCACCCGGCCGACGATGCAGATGATCTTCCAGGATCCGATCTCGTCGCTCAACCCGCGCCGCTCGGTGATCGACATCGTCGCCGAGCCGCTCAACATCTGGAACCTGGGCACCAACGACGAGCGGACCGCCAAAGCGTCGACCACACTGGCCGACGTCGGCGTGGACCCGGAGGCGGCCGGCGACCGCAAGCCACACGAGTTCTCCGGCGGCCAGTGCCAGCGCATTTCGATCGCCCGAGCGGTGATCACCGACCCGAAGCTGATCATCTGCGACGAGCCGGTGTCGGCGCTCGACGTGTCGGTGCAGGCCCAGATCCTCAACCTGCTCGAGGAGATGAAGCAGCGCTACGGCCTGACGCTGGTGTTCATCGCCCACGACCTGGCGGTGGTCAAGAACATCTCGGACCGGGTGGCGGTGATGTACCTGGGCAAGATGTGCGAGATCGGCCCGCCGGACACGCTCTATGACTCCCCCGCCCACCCGTACACCCGGGCGCTGATCTCGTCGATCCCGGTGCCCGACCCCGAGGTGCCCCAGGACGTCGAGCACCGTCTCGAGGGCGAGTTGCCCTCGCCGATCACCCCGCCGTCGGGCTGCCGGTTCCGCACTCGCTGCCCGATCGCCCAGGACATCTGCTCGCAGGTGGAGCCCCAGATGGCCCGTGTCGGCGACGACGACGATCACTGGGTGGCCTGCCACTTCCCGCTGACGCCGACCGCGGTCGACACCCCGATGACCAAGGCGAACGCCCCCACCATCTGAGCCGGATCACCACCGGGCAGCAGTCCGGCCTCCGTGGCCTGAACGGTCACAGCGAAGCGGGGGCCTGCTCGAACAGGTAGAACGTAGGGGTGCACCCCGCCGACGCCCACGACACGATCCGCGTCGTGGGCGCCCGGGTCAACAACCTGGCCGACCTCAGCGTCGAGCTTCCGAAGCGCCGCCTGAGCGTGTTCACCGGCGTGTCCGGTTCGGGCAAGAGCTCGCTGGTGTTCGACACGTTGGCCGCCGAGTCCCAGCGGCTGATCAACGAGACCTACAGCGCATTCCTTCAGGGGTTCATGCCGACGATGGCCCGTCCCGAGGTCGACATGCTCGACGGCCTGACCACAGCGATCCTCGTCGATCAGGAGCGCCTGGCGGCCAACCCCCGCTCCACGGTCGGCACGGTGACCGATGCCAACGCCATGTTGCGCATCCTGTTCAGCCGGCTGGCGACGCCGCGGTTGGGCTCACCCCAGGCCTATTCGTTCAACGTGGCCTCGATCAGCGGCTCCGGGCGGGTCCGCTTCGAGAAGCAGGGGCGAACGACCAGCGAGACCCGCAGCTTCTCGATCACCGGGGGCATGTGCCCGCGCTGCGAGGGCATGGGAGCGATCGACGACATCGACCTGTCGGCGATCTTCGACGCCACCAAGTCGCTCAACGAGGGGGCGATCACCGTCCCCGGCTACAGCATGGACGGCTGGTACGGCCGGATCTATCGCGGCTGCGGCTGGTTCGACCCGGACAAGCCGATCGTCGAGTTCAGCGCCGCCGAACTCGACGACCTCCTGTACAAGGAGGCGACCAAGATCAAGGTGGACGGCACCAACCTGACCTATCTGGGTCTCATCGGACAGGTGCGCAAGTCGATCCTGTCCAAGGACGTCGAGGCGATGCTCCCCCACATCCGCCGCTTTGTCGAGCGGGCGGTGACGTTCACGACCTGCACCGGGTGCGACGGCACCCGGCTGAGCGACGAGACCCGAGCCTCGACGATCGACGGCGCCAACATCGCCGAGCTGTGCGCGATGCAGATCGGTGACCTGGCCGGCTGGGTCACCCGGCTCGACGAGCCGTCGGTTGCGCCGCTGCTCTCGGGGCTCCGGCACGTGCTCGACTCGTTTGAGGACATCGGCCTGGGCTACCTCAGCCTCGACCGGCCCTCCGGCACGCTGTCGGGCGGTGAGGCGCAGCGGGTCAAGATGATCCGCCACCTCGGCTCGTCGCTCACCGACGTCACCTACGTCTTCGACGAACCGACGATCGGGCTGCATCCCCACGATGTGGCGCGCATGAACTCGCTGTTGCTGCGGTTGCGGGACCAGGGCAACACCGTGCTGGTCGTCGAGCACGATCCCGAGACGATCGCCATCGCCGACCACGTCGTCGACCTGGGCCCCGGTGCCGGCACGGGCGGAGGCCACGTGTGCTTCGAGGGCACGGTCGAGGGGTTGCGCGCGAGCGACACGATCACCGGTCGCCATCTGGACGACCGGGCAACGCTCAAAGCGGCGGTGCGGGCACCGAAGGGTGTGCTGGAGATCCGGGGCGCCAACGCTCACAACCTGGTCGATGTCGACGTCGACATCCCCCTCGGGGTGCTGGTCGTCGTCACCGGCGTGGCCGGGTCGGGCAAGAGCTCGCTCCTCCACGGATCGTTGGCGGGGCGCGACGGGGTGGTCGAGGTGGACCAGGGCGCGATCAAGGGTTCCCGGCGCAGCAACCCGGCCACCTACACCAAGTTGCTCGACCCGATCCGCAAGGCGTTCGCCAAGGCCAACGACGTGAAGGCGGCGCTGTTCAGCGCCAACTCCGAGGGCGCCTGTCCCGAGTGCAAGGGCGCCGGCGTGCTCTACACCGATCTGGGCGTGATGGCCGGCGTGGCCACCACGTGTGAGCACTGCGAGGGCAAGCGGTTTCAGCCGGAGGTGCTCGAGTACGCCCTGGCCGGGAGAAACATCGCAGAGGTATTGGCGATGACGGTCGACGAGGCGGAGCGGTTCTTCGGCGACGGTGAGGCTGCGCTTCCGGCGGCCCACAAGATCCTCACCCGGCTCGTCGACGTCGGGCTGGGGTACATCGGGCTGGGCCAGCCCCTGCCCACCCTGTCCGGGGGTGAGCGCCAGCGGCTCAAACTGGCCACCCACCTGGGTGAACGGGGCGGCGTGTTCGTGCTCGACGAGCCGACCGCCGGGCTGCACCTCGCCGACGTCGAGCACCTGCTCGGCCTGCTCGACCGGTTGGTCGACTCCGGAAAGTCGGTCATCGTCGTCGAACACCACCAGGCGGTGATGGCCCACGCCGACTGGATCATCGACCTCGGTCCCGGCGCCGGCCACGACGGCGGCCGGGTGGTGTTCGAGGGCACGCCCGCCGACCTGACCGCCGATCGCAGCACCCTCACCGGCGAGCACCTCGCCGCCTACGTCGGCCGGTAAGCGGCGAGCCAGCCTCCGTGGCCTGAACGGTCTCAGCGAAGCGGGGACCCAGCCCTACAGTTCGACAACGCTGCGCAGGACGTCGCCGGTGCCCATCTTGGTGAAAGCCTCCTCCACATCGTCGATGCCGATGCGTTCGGTGACGAACTTGTCGAGGGGAAACCGGCCCTGCAGGTACAGGTCGGTCAGCGCCGGAAAGTCGCGGCTCGGCAGGCAGTCGCCGTACCAGGACGGCTTCAGTGCCCCGCCGCGGCCGAAGAAGTCGATCATCGGCAGCTCGGGCATGACCATGTCGGGGGTGGGCACGCCGACCAGCACCATCGTGCCGGCCAGGTCGCGGGCGTAGAACGCCTGCTTGAGAACCTCGGGGTGCCCGACCGCCTCGATCACGACGTCGGCGCCAAACCCGCCGGTGGCGTCCTGGATCGCCTCGACCGGGTCGACCGACGAGGCGTCGACCGTGTGGGTGGCGCCGAACTGCGTGGCCAACTCCAGCTTCTTCGGGTCGCGGTCGACGGCGATGATCGTGGTGGCCCCGGCCAGCGCTGCGCCGGCGATGGCGGCGTCACCCACACCACCGCAGCCGAAGACGGCCACCGAATCGCCACGTGACACCTCGCCGGTGTTGACCGCTGCGCCGAAGCCCGCCATCACGCCGCACCCAAGCAGGCCCGCTGCAGCCGGATCGGCCTCGGGGTTCACCTTGGTGCATTGGCCGGCGGCCACCAGCGTCGCCTCGCAGAAGGAGCCGATGCCCAGTGCGGGCGACAGCGGCGTGCCGTCGGTGAGGGTCATCTGCTGCGTGGCGTTGTGGGTGTTGAAGCAGTACTGAGGTTGGCCCTTGGCGCACGCCCGGCACTCGCCGCACACCGCCCGCCAGTTCAGCACGACGTAGTCGCCCACCTCGACCTCGGTGACCCCCTCGCCGACCGACTCGACGATGCCGGCCGCCTCATGGCCGAGCAGAAACGGGAAGTCGTCGGAGATGCCGCCCTCGCGGTAGTGCAGGTCGGTGTGGCAGACACCGCAGGCCTGCACGGTCACCCGGGCCTCGCCCGGACCGGGGTCGGGGACGACGATGTCGGTCACCTCGACCGGTGCGCCTTTGCTGCGCGCGATCACTCCACGAACGGTCATCGACATCTGGTCCCCCTCGATTGGCTGTCAGCCCGAAGCTAGTCGGCCGTCCGCTCGTCTTTCGGCCGTTCCGACCGCCCGCACTGCCCGGGTGGCACCCATGCCCCCAGCGGAACCCCCCTACTCGGGGAGGGCGGTATCGGCGCTCTGCCAGCAGTACCAGGCGACCAGGGAACGGTAGGGCCGAAACGGTTCGCCCAGCTTGGGCATCTGATGGACCGACGGCGCCTCGGTGCGATGCGCCTTGCCCCAGCCGGCCCGCACGCCGACGTCGCCGCAGGGCCACACGTCGGGTCGTCGCAGCGCGCTGATCAGAAACATCTGCGCCGACCATTCACCGATGCCTCGCACGCTGACCAGCCGTTCGGTGACCTCCTCGTCGCCCATCGTCCCGAGCCGACCCAGGCGGAGCCGGCCGTCGAGCACACGGGCCGCCAGGTCCCGGAGCGCCGCCACCTTCGCCCGGGACAGCCCGGCGGCCCGCAGCTCGGCCTCGGGCACGGCCAGCAGGGCGGCTGGGTGGACCGGGGCACCGCCGGATGCCGCCTCGACTCGCCCCCAGATCGCTGCGGCGGCGGCGCCGGCCAGCTGCTGGTAGGCGATGCCCCGCGCCAGGGTTGGGAAGCGGTCGGCGACCGGGATCGGACGCCCCCACGGCGGCGCGCCGTGCCGATCGATCAAGGTGTCGAGCTGCGGGCTGACTCCCCGCAGCTCCCGAACCCCCTCGTAGACCCAGCGGGCAGCCCGTGCCATCGACCGAGCCTGCCACGTATGCGGCCCGCCGAGCACTCTCCGAAGCCATTTCATATTCGGGCCCGGTACGGTCCCTGACGTGGAACCTCATTTCCCGACCCTGTTCGATGCCATCGCCCGGGCCAGGCCTGATCGTCCGGCGATGCGCACCCCGGACCGCACGACGACGTGGGCCGACCTGGCCCGGCGTACCGATGCGTTCGGGGCGGCGCTGGTCGAGGCCGGCATCGTCGCTCCCCCGGTTGCGGCAGCGGCGCCAACCGAGCCGTGGCGGTGCCCCAACCCGCGGGTCGCCCTCTACATGCACAACCACCCCGCGTACCTGGAGGCGATGGTCGGCGCCTGGAAGGCCCGGGCGACGGGGATGAACGTCAACTACCGCTACCGGGCGACCGAGCTGGTCGATCTGCTCAACGACGCCGAACCCGAAGCGGTCGTCTATCACCAGGCGTTTACCCCCACCCTGTCGGAGGCCCTCCCCCGCTTGGCGCACCGCCCCCGGCTGATCCTGCGGGTGCCCGACGACTCCGGCCATCCCCTCCTGCCCGGGGCGCTCGACTACGAGGAGGTGCTCGCCGGCGCCGGGGCGCTGCCCGACGAGGTGCGTGCGGCCTGGAGCCACGAGGACCGCTATGTGGTGTTCACCGGCGGCACGACCGGCACGCCCAAGGGGGTGCTGTGGCGCCAGAGTGACTTCGCCGTGTCGGCGCTGGGGTTCCACCCGGGCGAACTCGCCGACGAGGTTGGTGCCGAGGCGTGGGCGGCGTCGTTGCCCGACGCTCCGCCCATCACCTTGCCGGCGCCGCCGTTCATGCACGGGGCCGCCCACTGGAATGCGCTGGCCGCCTGGTTGAAGGGTGGCACGGTCATCCTGCCCGAGCACCCCGAGCGCTTCGACCCGGATGCGGTGCTCGATGCGGTCGAGTGGGGCGAGGCAACCGCGTTGATCATCGTCGGCGATGCCTTCGCCCGGCCGCTGCTCGAGGCCGACCGCCGCCGTCACCGGCAACTCCCCAGCCTCCGCCACCTGCTGACCGGAGGTGCGATCCTCTCCCCGTCGGTCAAGTCGGAGCTGGCCGAACGCTGGCCCCACCTGAGCATCGTCGACGTGCTCGGCAGCTCGGAGTCCGGTCGCCAAGCGGTGCACCGTCACCGCGCCGGCCCCCCCGGGATGACGGTCGAGGCCGAGGCGCGGGCGTTTCGCCCCGGCGCCGGCACCGTGATCGTCAACGACGCGGCCGACGCGCTGATCGAACCCCCACCCGAGGGTCGACCGAGCTCGGAGGTCGGCTGGCTGGCCCGCAGCGGCCGGGTGCCGCTGGGTTACCTCGGCCACCCGGGACGCACCGCCGGCACCTTCCCCGTCCTCGGCGGCCGGCGCCTGGCGGTCACCGGCGATCGGGCCCGGTACCGGCGCTCCGGGGATCGGCTCAACATCGAGCTGCTCGGCCGGGAGTCGGCGTGCATCAACACCGGCGGCGAGAAGGTGTTCGCCGAGGAGGTCGAGGAACGACTGGCCCATCACCCGTCGGTGGTCGACCTGGTCGTCGCCCCCGCCGAGGATGCCCGCTTCGGTCAGGCGGTTGGAGCGGTGGCGGCGCTGCGCCCGGGCGCTCGGCTGAGCCTGGACGAGCTGCGGGAGTTCGGGCGGGCGCACCTGGCGGACTACAAGCTGCCTCGCCGTCTGGTGCTCGTCGACCAGGTGGTGCGGTCGCCGAGCGGCAAGCCGGACTACCCGTGGGCTCGGGCACAGCTCGCCCCGGACCCCTCCGAGCCCCACGCTCCCAACGAATCGGTTTAGCCACGACCGAGGCGGCGGTACGATTGGTCGGATGAGGGGCGCCGCGAGAGAGGGCTACGGGCAGGACGGGACGCCCGAGGCGCCGGCCGAGCCTGGATTGGCCGATGACGCCGGGGGGTCCTGCGAACCCGAGGTCACCGACGAACCCGAGTTGGCCCCCGAATCCGGATTGGCCGACGAAGCCGAGCAGTCCGACGATGCCGGGCGGTCCGGCGAGGGGTCGGCGGGCTCCGCCAACGACGACACGACGCCAGGTTCGACGCGGGCCCGTCGCTTTCGCCCCGGGGCGTCCAACCCGAGCGTCGCCATGTTTCGCCGACCCAAGCGCCCGCGTTTTCGGCGCTCCTCCGACGTGCTGATGGAGCCCAAGCAGCGTGGCCGACTGAGGGCGGCGGCGATCGCCGCCGAGTACGCCACCGGGCACGGCGAGGACAGCGAGGAGGAGGCGAGCCGCAACGTGCTCATCCGCCTCGGCCGCATCAGCCTGGGCACGGTGGTGATTCTCGCCGGCATCATCATGTTGATGGCCCCCGGGCCCGGGGCTCTGGCCATCGCCGCAGGGCTGGCCATCCTGTCCAAGGACGTCGCCTGGGCCGACCGGGCGCTGCACTACATCCGGGAGAAGGTTCCGGGGGTACCCGCCGACGGCTCGATCCCCCGCTCCACCTGGCTGGTGATGGGGCTGCTCACCGCATCGGGCATTGCGGTCGGGATCTACCTCAAGACCGGTGTCTGACCCCTCCGCCAACGCCACCGCCGCCGAGCGTGGCACCTGGGCGCTCGCCCGGCCACTCGACCTGCGCGCCACGCTCGGGCGGCTGCGGGGCGGCTCGACACCCACCCGCCGGCTGTGGCCCGATCGGGCCCGCTGGGCCGGCCGCTGGCCGTCGGGGGTGGCCACCCTCGCCCTGCGCGTCGCCGACGGGGCCCTCATCGCCGTCGCCGCCGGGCCGGGCGCTGCGGAGGCGATCGCCCTGGTCCCGACGCTGGTGGGGCTGGACGATCACCATCGGGCACTCATCGACGCTCGGCCGCCGGCGCTGGCGCGCCTGGCCCGCCGCAGCACCGGGTATCGCATGGGCGCCACCGGCGACCTGACCGGTGCCCTCCTCCCCGCCGTGCTCGGCCAACGGGTGACCGCCGGCGAGGCCCACGGCGCCTGGACCCGGATGTGTTGGGCCTACGGCGAGGCGGCACCCTCACACCCGCACCTCGACCGGCTGATCCCCGACCCCGACCGCCTGGTCGTGCCCCCGAAGCCGAGTGTGATCGCCACCCTGACCGCCCACGAGCTACACGGCTTCGGCGTCGAGCGCTCCCGTGGCGACCTGATGATCGGCCTGGCCCGACGGGCGTCGTCGCTCGATCAGCTCGTCACACGACACCCGGCCGCCGAGGTTCGCCGCAGGCTGTGCACCATTACCGGCCTGGGCCCCTGGACCGTCTCGATCGCCACCCGCGTGGCGATGGGCGATCCCGATGCGGTGCTGCTCGGCGACCTTCACCTCCCCTCGACCGTGGCCTGGGCCCTGGCCGGGGAGCAGCGGGCCGACGACCAGCGCATGCTCGAGCTGTTGGCGCCCTACGCCGGGCAACGGGCCCGGGTACAACAGCTGATCAAGCTGGCGGGCATCCGCGCCCCCCGCCGCCATCACCGCTATCGACCCCTCCCGATCGCCCGGATGTAGCCCTTCGCCGCGGTGGAGTAGCCCACAGGATCTCCACAGCGGGGCGGTCGTCTGCACCGTCATCTCCACAGAAATATCCCGAAAGACACAGCCTTGTCCTCTTCCTCCGCACAGGGTGACCGGCGTACGGTCGACACATGGCCACTTACGAGGTTCATTTGCGAGACGGATCCACCCACGAGGTCGACGGCGTCGACGCCTACCAGCCGGAACGCACGATGACGACGTTCTTTCGCTCCAACAATGCCCGCAAGGCGATCGACTGCTGGTCCGAGCGGGTGGCCAGCTTTCGCACCGACGAGCTGCTGGTCATCCGGGTGTCGCCCGAGTGCGCCGCCGGCGCCGACGGTGCGCTGCCCGACGACGGCCGGCACGCCTCCGGACCGTCGGCCGCCACCCGACGCAACGTCAGCCTGGTGTCGGCCTAGCACCTCGGCCCCACGTCTCGATCGGTGGGCGACGCGGCGACGGTAGGCTGCGCTGCGTGGAGGGACAGCTGGCCGCACGGCGTCCGAGGATCCTGGTCATCGTTCCCGCCTTCAACGAGGAGGAGTCGATCGACGCCCTCCTGCAGCGGGTGGCTTCGCTGAGCGACTCCTCGGCGACCCTCGACGTGCTCGTCGTCGATGACGGCTCGATCGACGCCACCGCTGCCATCGCCCGGCGCGCCGGCGTGGCGGTGGCCCCGATGCCGGTACACCTGGGCATCGGGGCGGCGCTGCGGACCGGGTTTCGCCATGCCCACGACGCCGGCTACGACGGCGCTGTGCAGCTCGATGCCGACGGCCAACACGACCCCGAGGAGATCGAGCGGATCCTCGCCGGGCTGGCCGAGGGCGCCGACCTGGTGATCGGCACCCGGTTCGGCCACGACGACGACATCCGGGCGCCCAACTACCGGCCTTCGGCCTACCGGGCGCTGGCGATGCGCTGGCTGCGTCTGGGGGTGCGCCTGCATACCGGCGCCCACCACAGCGATCCCTCCAGCGGGTTTCGGGGTTTCTCCGCACCGTTGGTGGCGTCGTTCGCGGCCGACTACCCGCTCGACTACCTGGAATCGGTCGAGTCGCTCATCACCGCCCACCTGCTCGGCTTCAGCGTGGCCGAGGTGCCGATCACCGGCCGCACCCGGGTCTCGGGGGTTCCCTCGCACCGGGGCCACCGGCTGGGGTTCCACTACCTCCGCATGTGGACGGCGTTGATGTTGCTGCGCCGCCGGCGCGCCTCATGAGACCGACGAGCGGTGCGATACACGGGCTGACGCCGTGAGACGAACGGGCGTCAGGATCGGTGGGGCGAGATGAACGACATGTGGCGCTGGCTGGCGCTGATCTGGGCGGTCGTGTCGGTGGGCACGGTCCTGTGGTTCGTCCGCCTCGGGCGCCTGCGGATCAAGTACGCCTTTCCGACGATGGCCCTCGGGCTGCTGGTCGGGGCCCTGGCGGCCGCTCCGGCGTTGGCCGAGCAGGCCGCCAGGCGCCTCCACTTGGAAACCCCCTTGGCGTTGGTGACGCTGCTGGTGCTCGCCTACTCCTCCGGCATGTCCCTGGTGGCGGTGCGCGAGCTCAGCCGGCTCGAGGCCCGCATCCGGTCGTTGGCCGAGGCGGTGGCGCTGCTCGACGCCCGCACCTACCGGGTGCAGGATCAGCGGCCCGCCGCCGACCCGCCATCCCCACCTGCACCGGAGGACTAGGCCTCACGGCACGTGAGCGGTTGCCCGCGCAGATCATCCGGCGCCGCCCACTATCATCGCCCGGGTCATGAGACGGCTCCTCGGCAGGTTGGAGCAGTGGAGGCCCTGGCCTGTCGCTGCGCTGGCCCTCGTCTCCTATGTGCCGCTGCTGTTGACCCATCGCGGCCAGGTCGGCGCCGACACGAAGAGCTACCTGTACCTCAACCCGGGCAAGCTGCTCGCCGACGCCCCCTGGTTGTGGGAGACCGGCGTTGGGCTGGGCACGGTCACCCACCAGAACATCGGGTATTTGTGGCCCGCCGGGCCGTTCTATTGGTTCTTCGAGACGATCGGCGTCCCGGACTGGATCGCCCAACGGATCTGGTTGGGCACGATCATCTTCGCGGCGGGCATGGGCGTGCGCTTCATGTTGCGCACCCTGCGCTGGGAGTTGCCCGGCGTCACCGTCGCCGCGCTCGCCTATGCCCTCAGCCCCTACCTGCTGCACTACGGGGCCCGCATCTCGATCATCTTGTTGCCCTTCGCCGGGCTGCCGTGGCTGATCGCCTTCACCGCTCGGGCACTGCGCCACGGCGGCTGGCGGGATCCGGCCGCCTTCGCGCTGATCACGATGACCGTCGGCGGCATCAACGCCACCTCGTTGCTGTTGGTGATGATCGGCCCGGGCATGTGGGTGCTCTACGCGCTGCTCGCCGAACGGGAGATCACCTGGGGCCGGGCGTTGGCGGTCGGTGCCCGCATCGGCGTGCTCACGCTGATCACCTCGCTGTGGTGGATGGCCGGGCTGATGCTGCAGGGCAAGTACGGCATTCCGATCCTCGACTACACCGAGACCTACAAGGTGGTCGCAGGGGCGTCGTCGGCCCCGGAGATCATGCGGGGGCTCGGGTACTGGTTCTTCTACGGCAGCGACTCGCTGGGTCCGTGGATCTCCGGCGCGGTGACGATGGTGCAGAACCCGCTGGTGCTGGTGGTCAGCTTCCTGCTGCCCGCCCTGGTCGTGGTCTCGGGGTTCCTCACCCGGTTCCGTTACCGGGCGTACTTCGTGCTGATGGTCGTCGTCGGTGCGCTGACCGCCATCGCCTCCCACCCCTTCGACTCCCCCACGCCCGCCGGTGCGCTGTTCAAGGCGGCGACGACCACCGATGCCGGCCTGGCGTTCCGGTCCACCCCGCGGGCCCTCCCCCTGCTCGCCCTCGGCGGGGCGGTGTTGCTCGCCGCCGGCATCTCGGCGGTGGCCACGCTGCGCCCCCGGCTGCGGGTGCCGCTGAGCCTGGTGATCGTGGCGCTGATCGGCATCAACCAGGCGCCGCTGTTCCTCGGACGGATGGTCGACGACAACCTGCAGCGCTCGGAAAACATCCCCGAGTACTGGAACGAGGTGGCCGCGGCTCTGGACGCCGGCGACCGGGACACCCGCGTGCTCGAGATGCCGGGTATCGACTTTGCCAGCTACACCTGGGGCAACACGGTCGACCCGGTCACCCCTGGCCTGATCGACCGCGACTACGCCGCTCGCGAGTTGATCCCCTACGGCTCGTTCGCCTCGGCCCAGCTGATGATGGCCCTCGACCTGCCCTACCAGGAGGGCACGGCCAACCCGGCGGCGTTGGGCCCGATGCTGCAGCTGATGTCGGTCGGCGACCTGGTCGCCCGCAACGACCTGCGCTTCGGTCGGTACCGCTCCCCCCGTCCCCGGACGTTCTGGGATCAGGTGACGTCGGCCCCCGGTCTGGGCGATCCGGTGGGCTTCGGCCCCGACGTGTCCGATCGCCCCGACCCGGTCGTGCCGCTGTTGGACGGGATCGAGTTGGGGACCGACCCGGCGTTGCCCGACCCGCCGTCGGTCGGCATCGTTCCGGTCGAGGATCCCCGCCCGATGGTGCGCACCGAATCGGCCGCTGCCCCCACCCTGTTGGACGGCGACGCCCACGGGCTGGTCACGGCGGCCGGCGCCGGGATGATCGACCCGGACCGGCCGGTGCTGTACTCGGCCAGCTTCGCCGACGATCCGGACGCGCTGCGGGCGCTGGCCACCGAGCCGGGGGCCGAGCTGATCGTCACCGACTCCAACCGCAAGCAGGGCCTGCGCTGGGGCTCGGTCCGGGAGAACCGCGGCTACACCGAGCGCGCCGACCGGGAGCCGATCATCACCGACGTCAGCGACAACCGCCTCGACGTGTTCCCCGAGGCCGACCGCGATTCAAACGGCGAAACCGACACCGACACCCAGACCGTCGTGGAGACCCGCGGCGGTGCCACCGTGGACGCGACCACCTACGGCAACGGGGTCAGCTACACGCCCGGGGACCAACCGTTCTTCGCCGTGGACGGTTCGCTGAACACCGCATGGCGCACCGGGGCCTTCGGCGAGCTCAAACAGGATGCGCTCGAGCTCACCTGGGACTCGCCGGTCACTACTGACACCGTGACCTTGGTACAGAGCCAGCGCAGGGGCAACAGGCACATGACCCAGGTCGAGTTCAGCTTCGATTCCGGCGACGGAGTCTTCGCCGATCCGATCGAGGTCGACCTTGGGGAGGAATCGCTGAGCCCGGAGGGGCAGGTGGTCGACTTCCCGGAGCGGACGTTCTCCCGGATGCGGGTCGAGATCCTCGACACCAACGTGGGTGAGCTGGCCGACTACGGCAAGGTGTCCGAGGTGGGCATCGCCGAGCTGATGGTGGCCGATACCACCCTCGAGCAGGTGGTGCGCCCGCCGACCGACCTGCTCGACACGTTGGGCGGCGACAGCCTGTCCAACCCGCTGGCGATCGTGTTACGCCGTGCGGCGGCCAACCCCGAGGAGGGCGTGCTCGACGACGAGGAGCCATCGATCGTGCGCACCCTGTCGGTGCCCGCTGAGCGCAGCTTTGCCCTCGGAGGGCTGGCCCGGCTGTCCCTCGGCCAGCCCGACGAGAGCATCGACGCCATCCTCGGCGTGCCCGGCGCCGACGAGGGAGGCGTCACCGCCAGCTCCGCTGCACGTTTGGCCAGCCTGCGGGCGCGTGCGGCATCGGCGAACGATGGCGACCTGAGCACCGCCTGGCAGAGCCCGGCCAACCCGCAGGGCGGCACCTGGGTGAACTTCGAGTATCCGAAGGCGATCAGCGTCGACGAGCTGGAGTTCAGCTACCTCAACGACGGACGCCACTCAACACCGAAATCCATCCATCTCGAGGGCGACGGTGTGGCCTCGGCGTCGATCGAGGTGCCGGAGGCCAAGCCGGGCGATACGCGTGGCGACACGACGACCGTCCGCCTCGAGGTGCCCGAGGCGGTGCGCGGTACCAACCTTCGCCTGGTCGTCGACGAGATCCACCCTCGCACCACGCTGGAGTGGTTCAGCCACTCCGAGGCGGACCTGCCGATCGGCATCGCCGAGGTGGGTTGGGGCGGACCGACGATGGGCGCCCCACTCGACGATCTCGGCGGCGTCTGCCGCGACGACCTGTTGTCGCTCGACGGCCAGGCGATCGGCATCCGGCTCGAAGCGACGGCCGACGAACTGCTCGACCGCCAACCGGCAGGGGTACGCACCTGCGACCCGGAGGCGCCCGCCGGTTCGGGCACCGCCGACGACGAGCGTCCGACGATCGAGCTCGGCCCCGAGGCCTCGCTGCTGCGCAGCGGCGCCGGCCTGAGCGTGGGTGTCGACCTCGACGAGCTGTGGCTCACCTCGGCCGCCGGGGGCGACGCGGTGGCCACCCCGGCCGAGCCACTGGGCAGCACCGATCTGAAGGGCGGCGCCGCGGCGCCACGGCTGGGCGTCGACCCGAACACTGCGCCCGGCCAGTCGGCGCCTCGCACCGAGACCGGGCGCACGTCGCGTTTGACCTACGAGGTGTCGGTCGCCGACGCCGACGAGCCCTACTGGTTGGTGATGGGCCAGTCGTTCAACCCCGGGTGGCATGCGACGACCGCCGACGGCACCGACCTGGGGCCGCCCACGCTGATCAACGGCTTCGCCAACGGGTGGCTGGTCAACCCCGGCGAAGTGGGCCCCGACGCCAAGATCGTCATCGAATGGACCCCGCAGCGGACGGTGTGGATCGCACTCGCCCTCTCGCTGATCGGCCTGCTGGTCACGCTGGGGATGGCGTTCTTCGACCCGAAGTGGCTGGGTGGACGGGTCAACCGTCCTTCGGCCCGGGTGTCCCACGTGGTGCCGCTCAGCCCGCTCGACCGCTTCGGGGCGCCCCGGTCGTGGGTCCGGGCCGGCCTGCTCGGCCTCGGCGCCGCCGTCGTCGGCGTGCTCGCTTTCGGGCTGCCCGTCGGGCTGATCGCCGGCGCGTTCACCGCGTTGGTGTTGCGCTATCCGTCCGCCTGGCCGGCGCTGCGGGTGGTGGGGATCGGCGGCTACGGCCTGGGCGGCCTGTTCGTCATCGCCAAGCAGATCCGCAACGGCTACGAGCTGGGCTTCGAGTGGCCCAACCTGTTCTCCGCCGCCCATGGGCTGGTGCTCGTGTCGCTGGCGCTGCTCGCCGTCGACGTGGTGGTCGAGGGGCTCGTCGGCGGCTGGCGACGGACGGTGGACGACGATTTCGACCGGGAGAAGACCTGACGATGACCGGACCATCGGTGCACGCCGGCTCGCTCAGCACGGCGGGACGGGCGCGCCTGGCCGAGTTGGCCGACGCCTCCGGGATCCGCCGGGTTCACATGTTGGGCTGGCGCGACCTGGACGACGACGAGGCGGGCGGCTCCGAGGTGCACGCCTCGACCGTGGCCGCCCTGTGGGCGGAGGCGGGCCTCGAGGTGACGATGCGCTCGTCGGCGTCGAAGGGCCGCAGCGCCGAGGGCTTCCGCGATGGCTACCGGGTGATCCGGCGGGGCTCACGTTACGGGGTGTTCCCCCGGGCTGCGGCCGCCGAGATCACCGGGCGTCACGGGCCCAGCGACGCCCTGGTCGAGATCTGGAACGGCATGCCGTTTGTTTCTCCGCTCTGGTGGCGCGGCCCGCATGCGGTGTGGCTGCACCACGTGCACGGCCCGATGTGGAACATGGCGCTGGGCGACCGGCTGGGCAAGGTGGGGCGCCTGCTCGAGGAACGTGTGGCTCCACCGCTCTACCGGCGGGTGCCGGTGGTGACGTTGTCGGCCTCCTCCGAGGAGGAGTTGACCCGTGACCTGGGCTTCTCGCAGGACCGTGTGGGCGTGGTCGAGCCGGGCATCGATGCCCGCTATACCCCCGGCGGCACCCGCTCGGAGACGCCGCTGGTCGTTGCGGTGGCCCGCCTGGCGCCGGTCAAGCGGTTCTCGATGCTTGTCCGGGCCGCCGCCCGGGCTCGCGAGCGGGTGGGGGACCTGCGGCTGGTGATCGTCGGCGAGGGCTACATGCGCCCGGACGTCGTCGCCACGATCGAGGCGGTCGGCGGACAGTCCTGGGTGCACATGGCCGGACACGTCAGCGATGACGAGCTGATCGACCTCTACCGCTCGGCCTGGTGCGTGGCCTCGGCGTCCGAGCGCGAGGGGTGGGGCATGACGATGACCGAGGCGGCCGCCTGCGGCACGCCGGCGGTCGCCACCGACATCGCCGGGCACGCCGACGCCATCCGGGCCGACCACAGCGGCCTGCTCGTCGACGGCGAGCAGGGGCTGGCCGACGGCCTGGCCCGCCTGCTGGGCGACGCCGCCCTGCGCACCCGGCTGCAGGCCGGCGCGCTTCTGCGGGCCGCCGAGCTCACCTGGGAGCACACCGCCGTCGCCAACTTCGAGGTGCTGGCGACCGGGTCGGTGGCCAACGCCCGACCCCTCGGTACAAGCGGGCCGTAGGGACCAGGCGGCTGTCTCGCCGTGTGGGTGGTGCGGCGGCCCGAGGCCTAACGGGGCGTGAGGTAGCGCTCGGGTGGAGGCCCGTACCGGCCCCGCACAAAGTCGACGATGCCCTCCCACCGGGCACGGGCGTCGAACACCAGCGGGCGACGGGCGGGGCGCAACACGCCCCCGGCCAGCTGGTACAGCGAGATGCACAGTCGGATGAAGGCGTGGTACAGCCCGGAGTGGGTGCGCACCAACAGCAGCGTGTTGCGGTGCTGGAGGTAGTCGACCAGGGCCACGCTGGAGCCGAGGTGGGTGTTGGTCACCCGGGCGCCGCGCACCAGGCCGACGCCCCAGCCCAGCTGCCGGGCGCGGGCGCCCAGGTCGGCCTCCTCGCAGTAGGCGAAGTAGCGCTCGTCGAACAGCCCGATCTCCTCGAGCGCCGCCCGGCGGGCGACCATCAGCGTGCCGTGCGGGTAGTCGACGTCCTCCCACCCGTCGGGGTCGGCCGGCGTCGCCGCCGGGCCCGGCACCGTCACCATGCCGCCGAAGTAGGGGTCGAACACCGGGATGGATCCGTCGCCGACGTCGGCGCAGGCCAGCGCAGCGCCGGGCCGGGCATCGAGTGCCGCCCCCATCCGCTCCAGGCAATCCACCGCCGGTGCGGCGTCGTGGGGGGCGAGCGCCACCCACTCGGTGTCCTCGTCCGTGTTGCAGCTGGCCAACCAGTGGCGCAGGCCAAAGTTGGCGCCGGGCCCAAACCCCAGGTTCTCCCCGGCCTCGAGCAGCTCGATGAGGGGGCCGTTGTCACCCGGCGGGCGGCCGCGCTCCAAACCGGCGCTCTCCAGCCCGGGGCGCTCCAACCCGGCGCTCTCCAGCCCGGCGCGCTCCAACCCGGCGCGCTCCAGCCCGGCGCGCAGTGCCTCCAGGTGTTCGGCGGTCGAGCCGTTGTCGACGACGATCAGGCGTTCCAGCTCGGTCTGAGCCAGCCAGGCGTCGAGCACGTCGAGGAGCGCAACCGATGCGTTGCGATGGATGAGGATCCCGGTGAAGCGTGCCACCGCAGCAGCCTCCCCCGGGCTGGTACCGTCCCGCCAAACGAACCGGCGGCCCCGAGGCATCGATCGGCCGGACACAGCCTGGAGGCACACACCCGTGGACACAGCGCAGTTGAACCGCGACCTGAGCGACGAGCAGTCGGCGCTCGACGAGGTCGTCGCCGGCCTCGACGACGCCGCCTGGTCGCTGCCCACCCCCAGCGAACGCTGGAGCGTGGCCGACCAGATCGCCCATCTGACGTTTTTCGACCGGGCCGCAGTCCTGGCGATCGAGGATCCCGACGCGTTCGGGGCGCTGTTCGAGGCGCTGCTCGGCTCCGCCGTCGACGGTGACGAGGGCGTCGACGCCCACACGCTGGGCGAGTTTCGGGCGATGAGCCCCGCCGACTTGCTCGAGGCCTGGCGCGAGGGCCGCCGCCGGCGGGGGGGTGCCGCGGATTCGCGGGAGGAGGGTGCCCGGGTGAACTGGTTTGGCCCGCCGATGAGCGGCCGCTCGTTTCTCACCGCCCGCCTGATGGAGGTGTGGGCCCACGGCCAGGACATCTGCGATGCGGTCGGCGCCACCCGGCAGCCCACCGCCAGGTTGGCCCACATCGCCCGGCTGGGCTTCCTCACCCGGGGCTGGACGTTCACCAACCGCGGCGAGGTGCCGCCGGTCAGCGACGTGCGGGTCGAGCTGGTCGCCCCCGATGGATCGAGATGGGACTTCGGGCCCGCCGACGCCGCCGAGCGGGTCAGCGGCGGCGCCGAGGATTTCTGTCTGGTCGTCACCCAGCGCCGCCACCTGGACGACACCGAACTCGATGTGGTCGGCGACGACGCGCTGAGCTGGATGACCCAGGCCCAGGCGTTCGCCGGCCCACCGACAGACCCACCCGTGCCCGCCGGGATCAAGCTGGAGTAGGACAGCTACAACGGTCGGTCGCCGGGCGCCACCGGGGTGGGCAGGTCGGTCGAGCCCATCAGGGCGGCATCGACCGATGCGGCGCACGATCGGCCTTCGGCGATCGCCCAAACGATCAGGCTTTGGCCGCGGCCCATGTCGCCGCACACCCAGACGTCGTCGGCCGAGGTGCGGTAGTGGTCGTCTCGGGCCACGTTGGAGCGGGCGTCGCGCTCGACCCCAAACTGCTCGAGCAGCGGAGAGTCCTCCGGCCCGGTGAAACCCATCGCCAGAAACACCAGGTCGACCGGCAACTCGGTTTCCGATCCCGGCACTTCGTCGAAGCTCATCCTCCCGTCGACCAGGCGGGGGCGCACCTCGACGAAGTGCAGGCCGGTCAGGACGTTGTCCTCGTCGGCGACGAAGTGCTTGGTCGAGACGGCGTAGGTCCGTTCGCCGCCTTCCTCGTGGGCCGAGGTGGTGCTGTAGGTGAAGGGCCAGGTGGGCCAGGGGTGGGCGTCGGTCCGGTGCGTGGGCGGCTGCTCCATGATCTCGAACTGCTCGACCGACGCGGCCCCCTGGCGGTGGGCGGTGCCGAGGCAGTCGGCCCCGGTGTCGCCCCCGCCGATGATCACGACCCGCTTGCCGGCGGCCGAGATCGGGGCGTCGACCCGGTCGCCCTCCTGCACCCGGTTGGAGCCCGGCAGGTACTCCATCGCCTGGTAGACGCCGGTGGCCTCACGCCCAGGGATCGGCAGGTCGCGCCGGGCGGTGGCGCCGCCGGCGAGCACGACCGCGTCGGAGGCGCGACGCAGTTCGTGCGCATCCAGGTCGATGCCCACCTCGGTGTCGGTGACAAACCGGGTGCCCTCGGCGCGCATCTGGGCCAGGCGGCGGTCGAGCACCCGCTTCTCCATCTTGAACTCGGGGATGCCGTAGCGCAGCAGCCCGCCCAAGCGGTCGGCCCGCTCGTAGACGGTGACGGTGTGACCGGCCCGGGTGAGCTGCTGGGCGGCCGCCAGGCCGGCCGGGCCCGAGCCGACCACCGCCACCCGCTTGCCGGTCAGGCGGGCGGGTGGGATCGGGCGCACCCAGCCCTCCTGCCAGGCCCGGTCCACGATCTCCTGCTCGACGCGCTTGATCGTCACCGGATCGGCGTTGATGCCCAACACGCAGGCCGCCTCGCACGGCGCCGGGCACAGCCGCCCGGTGAACTCCGGGAAGTTGTTGGTGGCGTGCAGCGCCTCGATCGCCTGGTGCCACTGGTGGCGGTAGATCAGGTCGTTCCAGTCCGGGATCAGGTTGCCCAGCGGGCATCCCTGGTTGCAGAACGGGATGCCGCAGTCCATGCAGCGGCTGGCCTGCGCTTCGAGGTCCTCGGCGGGGAAGTCCTCATACACCTCGTGCCAGTCCTTGATCCGCACCGGCACGGCCCGCCGCGCCGGCAACGCCCGGCCGAGCTCGAGAAATCCTCGTGGGTTACCCATAGTTGGCTCCTTAAGCTCGGGCTGCGGCCATGACCGCGTCCATCGTGGCGTCGGCGTCCAGGCCGTCGGCCTCGGCCTTGGCGGTCACCTCGAGGACTCGCCGGTAGTCGGTGGGCATCACCTTGGTGAACTCGCCAACTGCGCTCTCCCAGCGGGCGAGCAGCTCGGCACCCACGTCGGAGCCGGTCGCCTCGACGTGTCTGGCGATGACCTCACGCAGGAATTCGGCCTCGGCGCTCGAATCCTGGGAGCCGTGGTGCTCACCGTTGCTCTCAGCGGAGCTGTCGTGGGAGGTCCGGCCATCGGCATGACTGTCGGCGGCGCCGACAGCGAGTCGCTGCAGCTCGACCATGCCCGGGTTGACGTTGGCAACGAGCGCCCCGTCGGGGTCCCACACATAGGCGATGCCGCCCGACATGCCGGCGCCGAAGTTTCGTCCGGTCGGCCCGAGCACGACCGCTCGGCCGCCGGTCATGTACTCACATCCGTGGTCGCCCACGCCCTCGGTGACGACCAGGGCGCCCGAGTTGCGCACGCAGCACCGCTCCCCCACCTGGCCGCGCACGAACATCTCGCCGCCGGTGGCGCCGTAGGCCATCACGTTGCCGGCGATGATGTTGTCGGCGGCCACGAAGCTCGGATGGGTTTTCAGCGGGGGCGCCAGAACGAGGCGGCCGCCGGAGAGGCCCTTGCCGACGTAGTCGTTGGCGTCGCCGAAGAGGCCGAGCGTGATCCCCCTGGGCAGGAAGGCGCCGAAGCTGTTGCCCGCCGACCCGGTGAAGTCGATGGTGATCGTGTCGTCGGGCAGGCCCTCGGCCCCCCAGGCCTTGGTCACCTCGTGGCCCAACATGGTGCCCACCGTGCGGTTGACGTTGCGGATCGGCAGCTCCAACCGTACCGGGGTGCCATCGGCGATCGCGCCTTCGCTGAGGGCGATCAGGGTGTGGTCGAGCGCCCGTTGCAGGCCGTGATCCTGTGCGGTCGTGTGGTGAAGGGCGGTGCCCATGCTCGGCTCCGGGGTGTACAGGATCGGCGACAGGTCCAGCCCGGCTGCCTTCCAGTGGTTGATCGCCGCCCTCGTGTCGAGCAGTTCGGCGTGGCCGACCGCCTCTTCGAGCGTGCGGAACCCCAGCTCGGCGAGCAGCTCGCGCACCTCCTCGGCGATGAACTCCATGAAGTTGACGACGTGGTCGGCCTGGCCGGCGAAGCGGGACCGCAGCTCGGGGTTTTGGGTGGCGATGCCCACCGGGCAGGTGTCGAGGTGACACACCCGCATCATCACGCAGCCGGAGACGACCAGCGGCGCGGTGGCGAAGCCGAACTCCTCGGCGCCGAGCAGCGCGCCGATCACCACGTCGCGACCGGTCTTCAGCTGGCCGTCGACCTGCACGACGATGCGGTCGCGCAGGCCGTTGACCAGCAGGGTCTGCTGGGTCTCGGCCAGGCCCAGCTCCCAGGGCGCGCCGGCGTGCTTCAGCGACGTCAGCGGGCTGGCGCCGGTGCCACCGTCGTGGCCGGAGATCAGCACCACGTCGGCCTTGGCCTTGGCCACCCCGGCCGCCACGGTGCCCACCCCCACCTCGGCGACCAGCTTGACGTGGATGCGGGCCTCCGGGTTGGCGTTTTTCAGGTCGTGGATCAGCTGGGCCAGGTCCTCGATCGAGTAGATGTCGTGGTGCGGGGGCGGGCTGATCAGCCCGACGCCGGGCGTGGAGTGCCGGGTGCCGGCGATCCACGGGTACACCTTGTGGCCGGGCAGCTGGCCACCCTCGCCCGGCTTGGCCCCCTGGGCCATCTTGATCTGCAGGTCGTCGGCGTTGGTCAGGTAGTGCGACGTCACCCCGAATCGGCCGGAGGCCACCTGCTTGATCGCCGAGCGGCGCAGGTCGCCGTTGGCGTCGGGCAGGTAGCGGTCGGCGTCCTCGCCGCCCTCGCCGGTGTTGGACTTGGCCCCGAGGCGGTTCATGGCGATCGCCAGGGTCTGGTGGGCCTCCGCCGAGATCGAGCCGTAGCTCATCGCCCCGGTGGAGAACCGCTTGACGATCGCCGACACGGGCTCCACCTCGTCGAGCGGCACCGACGGTCGGGCGTCGGTGTCGAAGGTGAACAGGCCCCGCAGGGTGGCCAGCTGCTCGGACTGGTCGTCGACCAGCGTCGTGTACTCCTTGAAGATGGCGTAGCTCTTCGACCGGGTGGCGTGTTGCAGCTTGAACACGGTCTTCGGGTTGAACAGGTGGTACTCGCCCTCCCGGCGCCACTGGTACTCGCCGCCGGCCTCCAGCGGCCGGTGGGCCAGCTCCTCGGGCCGGTCGGGCCAGGCGAGCGCGTGACGGCGCCGCACCGCCTCGGCGATCTCGTCCAGGCCGATGCCGCCCAGGCGGCTGACCGTGCCGGTGAAGTACTCGTCGACCAGCTCGTGGCCAAGGCCGATCGCCTCGAAGATCTGGGCGCCGGTGTAGGACGCCACCGTCGAGATGCCCATCTTCGACATCACCTTGAGGATGCCCTGGCCCGCGGCCCGCACGTAGTTGGCGACCGCTTGCTCAAAGCTGACGTCGCCCAGGCGACCTTCGGCGACCAGGTTCTCGATCGTGTCGAAGGCGGTGTAAGGGTTGACCGCCGCGGCGCCGTAGCCGATCAGCGTGGCGAAGTGGTGCACCTCGCGGCACTCGCCGCTCTCGACGATCAGGCCCACCCGGGTGCGGGCCTTGGTTCGCACCAGGTGGTGGTGCACCGCCGAGGTGGCCAACAGCATGGGGATCGGGGCCCGGTCCTCGGTGGAGAACCGGTCGGACAGGATGACGACGTTCACCCCCTCCTCGATGGCGGCGGACACCTCGCTCCGCAGGCGCTCCAGGTCGGCGGCCAGGCCGGCCCCGCCGGCGGCCACCCCGAAGTGGGTGTACAGCACCCGGCTCTGGAAGCCGTGGGGCCGGGTGTCGTCCAGGTCGCGCAGCTGGCGCAGCTGGTCGTTGTTCAGCACCGGGTAGGGCACCTCGATCAGCTCGGCGTCGGCCGGGTCCAGGTCCAAGATGTTGCCCTCGGGCCCGAACACCTTGCCCAAGCTGGTCACCAGCTCCTCGCGGATGGCATCGAGCGGCGGGTTGGTCACCTGAGCGAACAGCTGGGTGAAGTAGTCGAAGAGCAGTCGTGGCCGATCGGACAGCACGGCGATCGGCGTGTCGGTGCCCATCGAGCCCAGGGCCTCCTTGCCGTCGCGGGCCATCGGGGTCAACAGGATGCGGATCTCCTCGAGGGTGTAGCCAAACACCTGCTGGGCGCGCAGCGTGTCGAGGGCCGGCTCGGTGAAGTGCGGCTTGGCCGGCAGGGCCTCCAGGTCGATCAGCCCGTCGTCCAGCCAGCGCTGGTAGGGGTGGGCGGCGGCCAGCTGGGCCTTGATCTCCGAGTCCTCGATGATGCGACCGGCATCGGTGTCGATCAGAAACATGCGACCGGGCTGCAGGCGGCCCTTGCGCACGATTCGCTCGGTCGGGATCTCCAGGGTGCCCACCTCGGAGGCCATCACCACCAGCCCGTCGTCGGTCACCCAGTAGCGGCTGGGCCGAAGGCCGTTGCGGTCGAGCACGGCGCCGACGATCGTGCCGTCGGTGAAGGTGATCGACGCCGGCCCGTCCCAGGGCTCCATCAGGCAGCTGTGGTACTCGTAGAACGCCCGCAGCGCAGGGTCCATCGATGTGTGGTTCTCCCACGCCTCGGGGATCATCATCAGCACGGCGTGGGGCAGGCTGTAGCCGCCCAGGTGCAGCAGCTCGAGGGCCTCGTCGAAGCGGGCGGTATCGGAGGCGCCGGGTGTGCAGATGGGAAACAGCCGGTCGAGGTCGCCCTCGATCAGGTCGGTCGACAGCATCGCCTCCCGGGCCCGCATCCAGTTCTGGTTGCCCTGCACCGTGTTGATCTCACCGTTGTGGGCGATGTAGCGGTACGGGTGGGCCAGCGGCCAGGACGGAAAGGTGTTGGTCGAGAACCGGCTGTGCACCAGCGCCAGCGAGGACTCGAAGCGCTCGTCGGTGAGGTCGGCGAAGAACGCCCCCAGCTGCGGGGTGGTCAACATGCCCTTGTAGACGATCGTGCGCGAGGACAGGCTGGCAAAATAGGCCGTTTCGCCCCCGTCCACGCCCACTCCTTCGACCGTTTCTCCGCCCACGTCCTGGCCCAGCTCGTGTTCGATCCGCTTGCGCAGTGGATAGGCGGCCCGGTCCAGGTCGATGCCGCTGCGGCGTCCGCCGGGACGGTCCTCGGGGTCGGCCACGATCAACATGACGAAGCGCGGCATGGCGTCCAGCGCCCAGCTGCCCAGCATCGAGGGGTCGACCGGCACGTCGCGCCAGGCGATGGTGCACAGGCCCTCGTCGAGGACCAGATCCTCGATCGCGTCGGTGACCGCCCTGGCGTCACCGTCGTCGCGAGGCAGGAACCCGATCCCGGCTGCGTAGTGGCCGGCCGGGGGGAGCTCGGTGCCGACGACCGATCGCAGAAAGCGGTCGGGGACGCCGACGAGGATGCCCGCGCCGTCGCCCGAGTTCTCCTCGGCGCCGGTGGCACCCCGGTGTTCCAGGTTGCACAGTGAGGTCAATGCCTGCTGCACCAGCCGGTGGGAGCGGCGGCCGTGCAGGTCGACCACGAAGCTGACGCCACAGGCGTCGTGTTCGTAGGCGGGGGCATACAGCCCGTGCTCGGCCGCCGCCTTGACGTTCGGGGCCGGGTCGGTCGGGTGCGGGTCGGTCGGGCGCCGTGGCGCACGGGTCGGGTTGATCAAGCGTCGTTCCATCGGGAGCCTTCCAAAAGGAGTTGGGCGGCTCGAGACAACGCTGGCCCGGCTCACCCACATTAACCACGCATCGCGCCGTCCTCCACTCATTTGGGTTGAGCGGTTGACGTTGGAGGTGTGCCCGCAGCGCCCACGGGTTCGCTCCAGGGATCTGGCCACCGCATCCCCGGTCGGCTCGCTCGGCAGCGTTCCCCGCCGCGTCGGTCGGCGGGCCAGTCGGCAGGTTTCCCCAACGCGTCAGTCGTCCAGCAAGTCTGCAGGTTTCCCCGACGCGTCCGTCGTCCAGCAAGTCTGCAGGTTTCCCCGCCGCGTCCGTCATCGGGCCAGTCGGTAGAGTTCGGGCATGTCGATCGCTCGCACCGGGCCCTCCCGGCCCCTTCGCAGCCCTTGCGTGGCCCTCGTCCTCACCGTCTTCTCCGCCCTGGCGCTCGGCGCCTGCGGCGGGACGACGTCGGCCGACGTCGCCACCCGTGCTCCCGCCGCAAAGGCGGCCTCGGACGGGGCCGACGCCCCCAAGGCCGGCGAGGAGGCTCAGGCCCCGGCCGACGGTGGGGATGGCGCTGCCGAAGCGACCACCACCGAGGCCGACGACGGCCGCGACCCCGTGTTGGGCGACGGCAAGCCGGTGACCATCGCTTTCGCCGGCGACATGAACTTCGAGGGGGCGACCGCCTCCCGGCTCGATGCGGACCCCAACTCGGTCTTCGGCCCGGTCAGCAACATCCTGTCCGACGCCGACCTCACCATCGCCAACCTGGAGACGGCCGTCACCAAGGGTGGCGGCTCGCCGGTGGGCAAGCAGTTCACCTTCTCGACCGGGCCCGAGGCGTTGACGGCCATCGCCGCCGCGGGCATCGACGTGGTCTCGATGGCCAACAACCACGGCATGGACTACGGCGAGGCCGGTTTCGCCGAGTCGCTACAGGTGCGCGACGAGACCGACCTGCCGATCATCGGCATGGGCGCCAACGAGAACGAGGCCTACGCCCCGCACATCGCCGAGGTGAACGGCCAGCGCATCGGCGTGATCAGCGCCACTCAGGTGCTCGACGGCTCGTTCATCGACAGCTGGACGGCCACCTCCGATCACGCCGGGCTGGCGTCGGCCAAACGGGTGGACAAAATGGTGGAGACCGTCGAGGCCACCCGCCCCAAGGTGGACACCCTGATCGTCTTCCTTCATTGGGGGACCGAGACCGAAACCTGTCCCAACGAGGCCCAGACGACGCTCACCCCGCAGCTGATCGACGCCGGTGCCGACATCGTCGTCGGTGGCCACCAGCACCGCGTGCTGTCCGCCGGCTATTCCGGGGCAGCGTTCGTCGGCTACGGCCTAGGCAACTTCCTGTTCCGGGCCAACTCCGAGCTGGGCAGCCGCTCGGGCGTGCTGAAGGTCACCGCCACCGGGCGGCGCATCGACGGCTACGAGTGGGTACCCGCCCGCATCAACGGCGCCAACCAGCCGATCCCCGCCGAAGGCCAAGAGGCCCAGAACCTGCTGGCCAGCTGGAACGAGCTGCGGGGTTGCACCGGCCTGACCGATGCGGCGACCGCCGAACCCACCCCGGCAGGCTGATCCAATGACCTCCCCGCAGCGGCGCGCCGTCGACCCGGACCGCCGCGTCGACGATCAAGGGTCCGGACAGCCTTCCGATCGGACCTCGGGGCACTCGGTCGACCCGACCGACGACCTGTGCAACCTGATCTCCGCGTCGCCTTCGCCCTATCACGCAGCCGACGAGGTCACCCGCCGATTGGTCCAGGCCGGCTTCGACGAGCGCTCCCCCGGTGACGATCTGCCCGGTGACGGCCCGGTCGTCGTCCGCAGCGAGGGGCTGGTCGTCGCCTGGTGCCGCCGGGGCCAACCCGCCGACGCACCGTTGCGGGTGGTCGGTGCCCACACCGACAGCCCCAACCTGCGGGTCCGCCCCCAGCCGGACCGCTCAGTGGCCGGGTGGCGCCAGCTGGGCGTGGAGGTCTACGGCGGGGCGCTTCTAAACAGCTGGCTCGATCGCGACCTGGGCCTGTCCGGCCGGGTGGCGCTACGCGCATCGCACTCCGGCGATGGCATCGCCGAGAGGACCGAAGCGTCCGTTGGGGCGTACGATGCCGGGGTCGGTCGCTCCGCCCGCCCCGAGCGCCGCCCTGCCGTCCAGCTTCGTCACGTCCGTTGGGACCGACCGCTGCTGCGGGTGCCGCAGCTGGCGATCCACCTCGACCGGGACATCTCGTCCGATGGCCTTCAGCTCAACAAACAGCAGCACCTGACGCCGGTGTGGGGCATCGGCCATTCCAGTCCAGGCGAGTTTCGAGCCTGGATCGCCGACGAGCTCGGCGTCGACGGTGACGACGTGTTGTCGTGGGACCTGATGACCCACGACCTCACCCCGCCGGCTCGACTGGGTCAGGCCGACGAACTGCTGGCGGCGCCCCGCCTGGACAACCTGTGTTCGTCCTGGGCCGGCACGACGGCGCTCATCGAGGCCGCCGGGCGGGACCCGGCCGATCTGGAGCTCTCGATCGTGCCCGTACTCGTGCTCGCCGACCACGAGGAGGTGGGCTCGACCAGCGGCGTGGGCGCCGCCTCGGCGCTCATCGTGGGGTTGCTCGAGGGCTCGATCCGGGCCGCCGGTGGCGACGACCGGGCGATTCAGCGGGCGCTGGCAACCTCGGTGATCGCCTCGGTCGACATGGCCCACGCCACCCACCCCAACTATCCGGATCGCCACGAGCCGGGGCACCCGATCACCCCAGGTGGCGGCCCGGCGCTGAAGGTCAACTCCAACCAGCGCTACGCATCCGATGCCCGCACGATCGCCCACGCCCGCCTGGCCGCCGAGCGGGCCGGGGTGGCGCTGCAGACCTACTCGCATCGGGGTGATCTGCCGTGCGGTTCGACGATCGGACCCACGCTGGCCGCTTCGCTCGGGGTGGGCGTCGTCGACCTGGGTGCGCCGCAGCTGTCGATGCACTCGGCTCGCGAGCTGATGGCGGGGGCGGACGTCGAGCCGCTGGCCAAGCTGCTCGCCGCCTGGTTCGGGTGAGTCGGGCAGAAGCGGTGCGGCCGCCCCTGGCCGGGCTGTCGGTCGCTGCGGTGCTATTCGTCGGCGCGGCGTGCGGCGGTTCCAGCTCCGCGGCGGGCGACGGGCCCGCACCGCGCCCGTCCGCCGAGGACCTGGGCTCGGGCGAGCCGGTGACGATCGCGTTCGGCGGCGACACCGCCATCGAGGGGCCCAGCATCGCCCGGCTCAAGGAGGACCCAACCTCGGTGTTCGGTCCGATCACCGTGCAACTCGGCGAGGCCGACCTGGCGTTCCTCAACCTGGAGACCGCCATCACCACCGGCCCAGCCACCCCGGAGGACAAGCAGTTCACGTTCTCCACCGGCCCCCGGGTGTTCGATGCGCTGCGCTCGGCCGGCGTCGACGCGGTGACGATGGCCAACAACCATGCGATCGACTTTGGAAGCGACGGGCTCGCCCAAACGCTCGACGCGATCGAGGACGACGGGTTTCCCGTCGTGGGTATCGGCCGCGACGAGGCGGCTGCCCTTGCACCCCGCCTCTTCGAGGTGAAGGGCCAGCGCATCGCCCTGTTGGGCACCACCGAGGTGATCGACTCCAGTTTGGTTGACCGCTGGAGCGCCGTCGGGGACCGGCCAGGGGTGTCGTCGGCCAAGCGGGTCGATGCCCTGGTCGATGCAGTCAAGGCCGCTCGGGAGCAGGCGGACACGGTCGTCGTGTTCATCCACTGGGGCGAGCAGTACGTGCCCTGTCCCGAGGACGTCCAGCTAGAGCTGGCCCCCAAGCTGGTCGAGGCGGGCGCCGACATCGTGGTCGGCGGACACCAGCACCGGGTGGCGGCGGCCGGATACCTCGGCTCGGCGTTGGTCAGCTACGGACTGGGCAACTTCCTGTTCCCGGCGAGCACGCCGGCCGCCAGCCACAGCGGCATCCTCGAAGTGACCGTCACCGGCCGGCGTGTCGACGACTACCGGTGGCGCCCCGCCGTCATCAACGACCAGGCCCAGCCGGTGCTGACCCCCGAGGACGAACGCCCGTACCAGGCGTTGATGAACGAGTGGAACGCCCTGCGAAGCTGCACCGACCTGACAGAAAGGCCAACCCAAACCCCAGGCTGACCCCGTTAACCACCGCCGCTCTCCCTGCCATGGCGACCGGCGAGCGAGAGCGAGCGACGGGCTTGCGGAACGACGAAGGGCGAGGACGAGGGGTGCGGAGGCCAGGAACTTAGCGAAGCGGTTCAGGGCCTCCGTGCCCCTCGTCCTCGCCCGGACCAACTACAACCGACACGTCCGGAGATCGCTCGCCAGGATCGCCTTGGCCCCGAGGGCGGCCAACTCGTCCATCACCCGGTTGGCGTCAGACTTCGCCACCATCACCCGGATCGCCACCCAGCCCTCCCGGGCGAGGGGGGCCACGGTCAGGCCCTCCATGCCGGGGGCGACGGCGGTGGCCTGGGCCACCAGATGCTCGGGCAGGTCGTACTCGACCATCAGGTAGCTGGCGGCCACCACGACGCCCCGCACCCGTTCGATCATCACCCGGTCGGCGGCGTCGAGTTGGCGGCCGCTGCGGGCGATCAGCACGGCCTCGGAGGCCAGCAGCTGCTCACCGACCACCTCCAGGCCGGCCTCGGCCAAGGTGCGGCCGGACTGCACCACGTCGGCGACCGCATCGGCCACGCCCAGGCTGGGCGCCAGCTCGACGGCGCCGTCCAGGTGGATCACCTCCGCTTCGACGCCCCGCTCGGCCAGGTACCGGCCGAGAAGGCCGTCGTAGGAGGTGGCGATGCGACATCCGTTTGTCAGCGCAAACCCGGAGCCCACCGGTGCGGCCAGGCGAAACTCGGCCTGGCCAAAACCCAGAGCGAGCACCTCGTCGACCGGCGCTCCGCTGTCGGTGGTCAGGTCGCGCCCGGTGATGCCCAGGTCGATCACCCCGCTGCCGACGTAGATGGCGATGTCGCGCGGGCGCAGAAACAGGAACTCGACCGACTCGGCCCGGTCGATGACCCGCAGCGCCTTGCCAGAGCGGCCGATGCGGTAGCCGGCCTCCTCCATCAGCGCGGCGGCCTCCTCGGCGAGGGCACCCTTGTTGGGCAGCGCCACCTTCACCATCGGGGGCCGGCTCACGTGGTCGGCGGTCGCGTCCTCGGCACTGTGGGGATCGGTGGTGGCCTGACCGGTGGGGGCCTGACCGGTGGGGGCCTGCTCAGAGGTGGGCATAGACGTCCTCCAGGCTGAGGTCGCACGCCAGCATCATCACCTGAATGTGGTACAGCAACTGAGAGATCTCCTCGGCCGTGCGCTCCCGGCCCTCGTGTTCGGCGGCCATCCACACCTCGGCCGCCTCCTCCACCAGCTTCTTCCCAACCTCGTGGGGGCCGGCCTGCACCGCCGCCACCGTGCCCGACGTCGGGTCGTCGGCGGCCACCTTGGCCCCGAGCTCCTCGAACAGGTCTTCGAATCGTTTCATCGCCGCCTCGACGTTGGGTGAGGGTAGGGGTGCATGGTGTGAGTGGACCGATGGAGGGTACTGGAGCGTGCGCTCGGCACCCCAGTGTGTCCGATCGCCCCGCAACATCGGGAGTCGCTACCGTGCCGGTGTGACCGAGGCGTGCACACGATGACACCGGCGATGACCCCCGCCGAGGCGCGCGCCGCACTCGGGGTGGATGCCGCAGCGAGCTCGGAGGAGATCCGGGCCGCGTTTCGGGCCCAGATCGGTCGCCACCACCCCGACGTCAACCCAGGCCAGGACACCTCTGCCCGGGCGGTGCGCCTGATCAACGCCTGGGCGGTGCTCAGCGCGTTGCCCGCGGCTCCCAGGTCCCGACGTCGGGCAAAGCGGTCCGGGAGCGATGAGCGCGCCGGGCCGTCGCGGGGCACCAAGGCTCGCCGGGACAGCGCCGACGCTCCCACCCCGCCTGGTCCCGCCGAGGCCGAGCCGGATCCCAATGCCGATGTTTCTGCGGGCAGAGCAGCGGCGTGGGCATCGGACGGCAGCGTCCTGGTGGCCGCCCCGTGGGAGGAGACCATGCTGTGGCTGGTCGACGCCGCTCATCGGGTGGGCGACGTCACCTTTCTCGACCCGTCCTCCGGCCTGGTCGAGGCGCTGGTCGAGTTCGTCGACGGCCCGACGGTCACGCTGATCATGTCGCTCCAGGGGCGGGCCGCGCTGACACCGGACGGCAGCAGCGGCACCGAGGTCTGGATCTCGATGGAACCCTGGAGCACCCCTCCCCGCCCGGATCTGCCCGATCACACGGCCGTCGCCGAGCTGGTGGCGCACCACCTGCGGACCGCCGCAGCCGAACTCAGCCCGCCGACTGCCCCCGACGGCTGACGCCCGGGTGACTGGGGCCGGGTCGGCCGGCTTCTGGACGGCCAGGCTCCGGTAGGCCGAGGTCCGGACTGGTCGCCTTCGGACCTCTCGTCTTCCCGCTGGCCACCTCCCAGGCGGCGATCGCCTCGCCCATCGGCGTCGACGGCGGTCCGAGCACGCTCGGCCACAGCTCCTCGGAGATGCGACGCCAGTTGGCGGTGGCCCGCAGCTCGCCGAGCAGCGCGTAGAGCCCCAGGTTGATCCGCTGGACGATCACCCAGTCGCCGGGCAGGTTGGCCATCTTCATGATCGAGGCGTACGGCCCGCTCAGGTCGAAGTAGCGGCGCACCGCCTCCTCGGACCACTCGGGCTCGATCGTCACCTCCCGGTCCTCCATGATGTGGTCGTAGAAGTGGCCGAAGTAGCCGACGACGTCCTCGGTGGAGAACGGGGCGCCCGCCGGTAACAAGCCAATGCGTTCCACCTCGGCGCGGAACTTGTCGGGATCACGCTGGAGCACCATCGCCACGATCAGCGATTCAAAGTCGGCCACGGTCTCGGTGTCGAAGTGCTTCACCAGGCCGTAGTCGAGGAACGAGAGGCGTCCCGGCCCCTGCACCAGGTAGTTGCCCGGGTGAGGATCGCCGTTGAAGGTTCCCAGCCCGTAGATCGAGCTGAACACGTAGCGAAAGATCGCTTCTCCGGCCAGGTTGCGCTCCTCCTGGGAGGCCTCGAGCAGCGCCGGCCAGCGGTCGCCGACGACGTATTCGCTGGTCAGCACCCGGGCGGTGGAGTACTCCTCGAGCACCCGGGGCACGTGGATCGCCGGGTGTCCTTCGAAGTAGTCGGCGAAGCGCCGCTGGTTGGCGGCCTCGTTGACGTAGTCGAGCTCCTCCCCCAGGCGCTCGCGCAGCTCGGCGACGATCGGCTTGGGGTCCATGCCGGGAAACATCATGCCCATGGCGGAGAACACGACGTTGGAGGTCTGCAGGTCGTGGCGGATGGCGTCGTCGACCCCCGGGTACTGCACCTTGACCGCCACCTGGGTGCCGTCCTTGGTGGTGGCCCGGTGCACCTGGCCGATGCTTGCGGCGGCGATCGGGCGGGGCTCCCAGCTGGCAAACACCTGCTCGGGCGGCGCTCCCAGCTCGGCGGCGATCACCTCGGCTGCCAGCTCGGGCGCCATCGGTGGGGCGTCGGCCTGAAGCTGCACCAGCGCCTCCCGCATCGGTTCGGGAAGGCCCGCTTCCAGATAGCTGGCCATCTGGCCCAGCTTCATCAGGGCGCCCTTCATGTTTCCCAGGGTCTCGGCCACCGCCTCGGCGGTGCGCAGCTCGGCGCCGGCGCGCAGCTCGGCGGTGCGTTCCTCGTCGGCGCCGATCGAGCGCACCCTGGCCACCGCCATGTGGGCTCCGCCGGTTGCGCCCACCCGGGCCAGGCCGGCGTTGCGGGCCAGCGACGACGAGAACTTCTTCGATGTGGGCGTGGGTTGCTGCGCTGAGGCTTCCGTGTCCCGCTTTTTGGCGCGCAGGGCCCGGGCGGCTGCGAGCGCCGTCACGGCCGCCCCACCGGCGATCAGCAACCGACGGGGGCCGAGCCTGCGGGGGGACAGGGAGGTCATCACGGCACGGTACACAGGATGGCCGAACAGCAACGAACCCGGGGCGGTGGACCACCCCGGGTTCGTTTCGTGTGCTTTTGGAGCGGTTTGCTCCGGGGCGTCAGCCTTCTGTGATCGTGACCGACTCGATGACGACGTCGGTTTTGGGGCGATCGCCGCGGCCGGTCTCGACCGACTGGATCTCGGCGAGCACGTCCAGCCCATCGAGCACCTTGCCGAACAGTGCGTAGTTGGGCGGCAGGTTGATGCCGCTGGGGCCGGACACGACGAAGAACTGGCTGCCGTTGGTGTCGGGGCCGGCGTTGGCCATCACCAGCGAACCCAGCTGGTATTCGCCGGGCTTGGGCAGCTCGTCGGGGAAGCGGTAGCCGGGACCGCCGCGGCCGGTTCCTTCGGGGTCGCCACCCTGGATCACGAAGTCCTTGATGATCCGGTGGAAGATGATGCCGTCGAAGTAGTGGTAGCGGGCGAGGAACACGAAGTTGTTCACCGTCTTGGGCGCACGCTTGGGAAGCAGCTGCACGAACATCGTGCCCTTCGAGGTGACGATCTCGGCGTGGTAGGCCTTCTCGACGTCGATGCACATCGGTGGCGGGGCATCGAACTTGGTCCTGCGTGCGCTGGATCCGTCCGGGTTCGGGCAATCGGCCATGGGGGCTCGCCTTTCCTGGGAGGGCACCGTCGGCCCGCCTCCCCCACAGCGTAGGCGCCCACGGAGCTCGCCTCCGCCCATGGCGTCAGCTCCACCCAAACGGCCGAGCGACGATCTTGGGTGGACTTTGTGTCACCAGTTGACCCAAAGTCCACCCAAGTTGGGTGAAAGTGGGGGCCCGGGTGGGTGTCGGGCCACTGGCTCAACCCGGTAGGTCGGCCGGAGCGGGTCGCGCTCCCCGGCGACAGACCCGGCTCCCGCTCGTACCGTGCCCGCATGGCAGGCATCGACGTGGTGATTGCAGAGCTGGGCGAGCGCCAGGCGGGCACCATGTCCCGCCAACAGCTCCTCGACTCCGGGATTGGGGCCAAGATGGTGCACCGCTCGGTCGAACGGGGCCGCCTGATCCGCCTGCACCGAGGCGTCTACCGGGTGCCCGGAGCCCCGGTCACCCGGCTTCAAGGCCTCTGGGCGGCTCACCTGTTTGCGGGCCCCGGGTCGGTGGCGTCGCACGGCTCGGCTGGATACCTGTGGAGGCTCGAGGCGGTGGAGCCCTGTCCCCCCACCGTGACGGTGCCCCACGAGCGGACCGTGCGGACGCCGGCAGGCGTCATTATTCACCGGAGCCGGCATCTGGACCCCGTCGACCGGGCGTCGCAGAGCAGTCTCATGGTGACGAACCCGGCGCGGACGATCGTCGATCTTGCCGGCGAGTACCGCCGCGCCCGCCTCGGCGCCGTTCTGGAGGGTGCCCACTTCAACCGCCATGCCTCCTACACCCAGGTGGGTGAGGCGCTGCTTCGAACCGGCGGTTCCCGCCGACCGGGCAGCGGGTTGCTCTGCAACCTTCTCGACGAACACACCGGCGGGGAGAACCTGGCACAGTCTGTGCTCGAACAACTGCTCGGCGAGCTCTTGCGTCGAGCCGGCATCGAGCATTTCGTTCGGCAGCACCCGCTCCCCAGCCTCGGCGCGATCGAGGGCATGGTCGATGCCTATGTCGACTATGCAGCCATGATCACCGAGGTTGACGGGCGCAGGTGGCACGCCCGACAGGCCGCCATGAAACGGGATCGAGACCGCGATTTCGCTGCCGCCCAAGTGGGTGTGATCACCGTGCGGTTTTTGCACGAGCACCTCACCAGCGACATGGACGCCTGTGCTGAGGGCTTGCGTCGCGTGGTCGCCACTCGGCTCACCGAGGCGCAGCGGCTCCTGCTTCCCTGAGGCACACGGGGAACGGCCGCAGTTGAGTGGCGACGCGGCGACCATTGGGCATGACCGCCGCCGGAGCCAGGCGTCACGCCCGATTCGCAGCAGGCATCACTGACCCGGCCTGGGTGACGCGCTCTGCTGCAACGACGGGGGGTTAGATCTCCTGTGCGAAGAGCGCCACGTACACCTTCTCGAGCGGCGCACTTCCCTGGTTGCGGAGGATGACGTCGTGGAGGACGGGCGCCACGACCGGAACGCTCATGGTGAACCCAGTTCCGCCGCTGGCTGGCGTTGCGTGCTCGAACTCGAGCGGGACACCACCCCCCTCGATCCACACAGTGCTGCTGGTGAGGATTCCGCCGCAGTGCATTCCCGGAACAGGAACACTGAACAGCACCCGAACCTGCAAGTTCGGAATCCCGCGGGCGTCCGCGCCGACGGTGAAATGGAGCCGGTCCCACTTGCTCACGTCGAGGCCCGGCCACAGGCGTGCCTCGCCACCATTGGCGGCAATCGTTGCGTCGCTCAGCAGAATCTTGGTGAATCCCGCCGTCTCGAAGGGCCCCTGAGGTGCGGGTGGGCGTTTGAATAGAGGGTTGCCTATGGGTGATCTCATGGCTTTGGTCCTCTCGTGCGGAGCACCATTCCATAAGGGCTCCTCTGTGACGCGGTGGATTCACCGCATCTGTAACTTCTGAACGAAATTGCTGGGTGTTTCGCGTGTTTGAGGTGTATCCGAGCGGCTCAGCATCAACGCTTCTCTTGAATGTGACGAGCGTTTGGCACGGTGATTGATGATCGGGCCGCCATGATCAACGAGGCGGTCGTGCGCAGGTGGCACGCCCGACAGGCCGCCATGGAACGGGATCGAGACCGCGACGTCGCTGCGGCCGCTAGCGGAACTGATCGAGGATCGGCACCGCCGCCTCGCGCTTCACGTACAGCACCTGCTGGGCGCCTTCACGCCCGGGCTCGGTCGGCAGCACCAGCGATTCCGGGCTGGTGCCCGCCAACCCCCGGGCCAACCCCAGTGCGCCAAAGGCGGTGAGGTCGTCGTCGATCTTCAGGTCCTTGCCCAAGGCCCGGGCCACCCTGGTCAGCCCGATCGGGTTGCGGGTGGCCCCCACCTTGCCCATCACGGCCTTCATGAAGTTCTGCTGGCGTAGCTGGCGACCCATGTCGGCGGTCGGATCCTTCTGGGGCTGCCCGTCGATCACCTCGGTGTACTGCCGCGAGCGCACGTAGGCCAGCGCCTGTTCGCCGTCGAGCGTCGTCGGTCCGGCCTGCTCGACCGACAGGCCGCTGCCCGGGTCGAACACCGGGTTGGGGAAGTCGATCTCGACGCCACCGACGGCATCGACCAGCGAGCCGAAGGTGACGAAGTCCACCTCGACGTAGTGATGAATCGGGATGTCGAGGGCGTCCTGCACGGTGGCGACCAGCCGCTGGGGGCCGCCGTTGTAGGCGGCGTTGACCTTCGCCGACCCGTCGGTGCCGGCGATCGGCACCCACAGGTCCCGGGGGACCGACATCATCTTGGGCACGCCGTCGCTGACCCGCATCACGATGAGTGTGTCGGCCCGTTCGCCACTGACCGAGCCGTCGGCGCGCTTGTCGGACCCGGCGATCAGGTAGTTGACCCCCTGCCCGGCCTGCGGGGTCAACGTGCCGGTGAGGTCGATACGGTCGATGCCGGCGAAGAGGCTGTACAGGTAGCCGACGAAGCCGACGATCAACAGCAGCGGGATGGCCACGATCAGCCAGCGCTTCTTGGGAAGACGAAAACGTGGGCGGCTGCGTCGTGGTCGACGGGGGCGACGGGCCTTGGGGGCGACAGCGGGAATCGGTGCCACCGTGGTCGGCGGGCCTGCGGAGGCGGGCCGTTCGGGGGGCGCCTGCGAAGGTGCGGCCGCCTGTTGCTCGGGGACGTACACCTGTCGAGGCGGCGACGACGCTGCCGGGGGGATGGGGGCTGCCGGGGGGCCGGGGGCTACCGGTGTACGACCTGCGCCCTGGCCGGGGCCGGGGCGAGGCGGCGGGGCGGCGGGCCCGGATGGCGCGTCGGGGGCCTCCTCGCCCGGTGGAGGCTTTGGCGAGCCGCCGGCCTCGCCGGGAGCGGGCACGAAGTAGGAGTCCGAGTTGTCGTCGCTCATCGCTCACCTCCGCGCTGGTCGCCCTCGACCGAGGGATGATCCGATCGGGAAAGCCCGATCGTGGGGGTGCACAGTTTGCCAGCCCCGGACCGGCACCCCGTGAATGCTGATGCCCCGTTCAGGGAGGCCGGTTTGCGGCGCCGTCGGCGCCCTTCCTCCCCTCGGTCGACGAACGGTTGGTGGCGCAGAGCACCCGCTACGATGAACCTGATGCACCCACACGATGCGGAGCCGCTCGATGGTGTGGTCGGGACGGACGACCACCCATCGGATACATCGCGCCGCCCGAGGTCGAGGCGATGGGCGTGGGGGCTCGGGGTCACGGCCGTGATTGAAGCACCCACCCTGTTCTTTACGCTCAGCCCGTGGCCCGGCACTCGGATCATTCGGTGGATCTTCAACCGAGACTCCGCCAAGGTGACGGCTGCACTCGAGCGGCACGCGCCCGACGGCGTCGATTCGATCACCGACGAGGCCTACCGGGCCGACGACCCCCAGGCACGTCTGGACGTGTACTTCCCGGCCGCTGCGGAAGGCGCCCTGCCCACGGTGATCTGGACCCACGGTGGCGCATGGATCTCCGGACGCAAGTCCGACTTCTCCGGCTACTACCGGCTGCTGGCGTCCCGTGGCTACACGGTCGTCTCGCTCGACTACTCCTTGGGCCCCGAAGCGACCTATCCCACTGCGGTGCGGCAGCTCAACGACGCCCACGCCCACCTGCTCGCCCATGCCGAGCGGCTCCGGGTGGAGCCCGGCTCGATCGTTCTGGCCGGCGACTCGGCCGGGGCGCAGCTGACCAGCCAGTTGGCGACTGCGATCACCAGGCCGGCGTATGCGGATGAGCTCGGCATCGTCCCCTCGCTCAAAGCGAACCAGCTCGCCGGGGTCATCCTCAACTGCGGCATCTACGACCTGAACGCTCTGAGCAGCGCTCCTGGCGTCATCGGCTGGGGCATCGAGGAGTCGCTGTGGGCCTACACCGGGGTGCGGGACGTTGCCCGTTCGGACGCCGCCGCTCAGATGTCGACGTTGAACCACGTCACCGGAGATTTCCCCGCCACCTTCATCAGCGGTGGGAACGGCGACCCCCTGACCGACGTGCAGTCCAAGCCGTTGGCGAAGCGTCTCACCGAACTCGGTGTCGACGTCGACACCCTGTTCTTCCCGGCCTCACACCGGCCGAAGTTGGGCCACGAGTACCAGTTCGACCTCGATGTTGATGATGGGAAGTTGGCCTTCGAGCGCACGGTCGACTTTGTGGCGGCGCACACGACCTGAGAGCGCCGACAGCACGGGACCGCTCGGCGGCAGGCCCCGGTAATGTCTGCCTTCGTGACCCCACGTCCCCGGCGTTCGATGGCGGCTCCCGTTGCCCGGCGCTCCCGGGCCACTGGCGCTCGCAGTTCCCGGGCCGCTTGGACCTACGCCACGCGTCTGGCCGGCCTCGGTCCGCTGGTGCTGGCCGTGTTGCTCACCGGCTGCAACTCGGCGCTGGAAAGCGAGCCTCAACCCCAGGCCGGTGCGGCTCATGCCGCCGAATCCGCCGACGCCGCCGGCGGCTTGAAGCGTTCCCGGGCCCCGAGGTCTGCGGGTTCGTTGACGATGCTGTCGGAGGTGGTCGGCCGCGGTGCGCCCGTCGACGAGGCCACGTGCCTGGCCCTCGATGTCGACCTCGAGGTGGCCGACGAGCACACCCCGGTCCCCTCCCCCAGCGCAGACGGTCCGCTGATCGTTGCCAGGGACGATCAGCGGCTGATCGTGGGCCTGCGGACCGGCATCGAGGGCATGGCCGTCGATGGTCGGCGGTCGATGCTGATCCCCCCGGCGCTGGCCTACGGCAACGCCGGCTGGGGGAACGGCTTGGTCGGGCCCAACGACACACTGCGCGCCGACATCTCGGTGCTGTGGGCCGGTCGCCGACCGTCGTGGACCTGGCCCGACCTGCGCCGTGCGGCCCGAGCCGGTGGCGGGGCGCTCGACCTGGTGACGGGCAGCGGGGCGCCCTTCAGCGCCGGCGCCACCGGGATGGTGATGATCGACGCGGTCGATCTGGATGCCGAGTCGATCGAGGGGTCCATGTGGGATGGCTGCAACGCTCGCGCGCTCGACCTGGCTTCGAACGATCTGGCGAGCTGGTTCGTCGATAACCTCGAGGGGCTTCGGCCCGGCGGCACCCGGCTGGTGCTTCAGCCCGATCACGCGTCCGGTGACCACGGCGTTGATGCCTGGGTGGTCACGCTGGCCATGACCCGGGATTGAGCGAGGGGCAGAGCCGGAGGGCTGAGCGGGGCGATCAGCGGAACGGGGGTCCAGCCACCCAGGCCACCAGCGAGCGGCGCCGCCCGGAGTTCAGCGGGGTCACCCGGTGGTATTCGAAGGCGCGGAACATCACGGCGGTGCCCAGCTGGCTGAACTCCTCGGCGGCCGCCGAGCGGTGCGGCCCGTCGGTGACGCCGAAGAACGGGTCGTGCTGATCCCCGAGGTCGGGAAACTCGAGCGCTCCACCCTCGTAGTGCTCGGGCGGGGTGAGCTGCACCACGATCGACAGCTTGCGGGTGGACACCGCCCCGTCCAGCCCGTCCCGGTGCCAGGCGTAGTGGTCGCCAGGCCCGTCGTAGCGGGTGTATTGCAGCTCCTCCTCGAAGCCGACCAGTTCGAAGCCCCAGTGCTCGTTTGCGTCGACCGCCAGCTCGCCCAAGCGGTCGTAGATCCACCAGGTGTCCTCGTCGGCGGGCAGCCAGCTCACCGACGACGATCGGGTGGTCCCGACATGCTCCACGCCTTCCAGGGTGGCGCGCTCGGCGGGCTCCGGCTCGCAAAGCGACACGATTCGGTCGCATTCGTCGGCGCTGAAGGCTGCGGGCACGACAAGGTGGCCGCGCTGGTGCCGCGGAACCGGTGACAGCAACGGCAGATGCCTCAGCACGGCTGGACGCTCATGACCGCTCAATCATCACCACCGCTTGACACTCGAGCCTCGACACCGTTGGAACCGTGCCGCAGCGCCGGCGTTAGGGCGAGTTTCCCTCAACGGCGGGGTCGGGCGTGGCCGTGGCGTCGCCGGGGGCGGTGCCGCCCTCCTCCGGTCCCAGTTCGTTGTCGGGGAAGAAGAAGGTGGTGCTGACGACCACCGTCGTGGTGGCAAACGTGCTCGGCGTGCCGATCGAGTTGGTCCTGTCGCCGGTGTAGACCACCTGGGCGGCGGGATCCTCCAGGTTTGGATCCTCGTCCCCACATGCCACCAGCGTGCCGCCGGCCAACAGCGCCACCGTGGCCCAGCCGGCGCAGCGGCGCAGCGAGGGGCGACGCTTCGGTGTGGATTCAGTGCTCATGTGGCGTGCTCCTTGGCCTTCGCAGAACCACATCACTGTGGTCTGAGTTCGTCGCCCACCGCAAGCTGAGGGCAGCGCCACGCAGGGGCGGTGCGTCGCGTCAGCGGGACAGGCCCGGCCTCAGCGTTCGGAGAAGAAGACCATCTTCGATTCGGTGTAGTGGTCGAGCGCGGCCATGCCGAGCTCGCGGCCCATGCCCGACTGCTTGAAGCCGCCGAAGGGTGCCTCGTAGCGGACCGACGAGTTGGAGTTGACCGACAGCACGCCGGTGCGGATCGCTCGCGCCACCCGCATGGCCCGGCCGACGTCGCCGGTCCACAACGACCCGGACAGCCCATAGGGGCTGTCGTTGGCCAGCCTCACCGCTTCGGCTTCGTCGTCGAAGCCGATCACGGCCGCCACCGGGCCAAAGATCTCCTCCTGACCTACCCGGGAGTCGTTGGCCACCCCGGTGAGCACGGCCGGGTTCATGAAGTAGCCCGGGTCGGTGGTCTGCCCGCCGATCGCCAGCGTTGCCCCATCGGCGGTGCCCACGCCGACGTAGTCGACCGCCTGGGATCGTTGTCCGGCCGAGATCATCGGGCCGATCTCGGTCTCGGGGTCGGTCGGGTCGCCCACCCGCAGCGCCCGGGTGCGCTCGACCATGGCGTCGGTGAACTCGTCGATCACCGACTGCTGCACCAGTACCCGCGAGCGGGCGCAGCAGTCCTGGCCGGCGTTGGCGAACACCGAGATCGGGATGTCGGCTGCGGCGGCGGCGATGTCGGCGTCGGCGAACACCACCGCCGCCGACTTGCCACCCAGCTCGAGCGACACCCGGGTGATGTTCGCTGCGGCGGCGGTCAGGATCGACGTGCCGGTCGACGTGTCGCCGGTGAACGACACCTTGTCGACCCGGGGGTCGGCGACGAGCGTTGCGCCCAGCGTGGAGCCCGGCCCGGGCAGTACCGACACGCAGGAGGCGGGCACGCCGGCGTCGACGAGCACGTTGCCGAGCAGCAGGGCACCCAGCGGCGTGAGCGAGGCGGGCTTGAGGATCACCGAGTTGCCGGCCGCCAGGGCCGGCCCCAGCTTCCAGGTGGCGATGTAGGACGGAAAGTTCCACGGCACGACCAGTGCGCACACCCCGATCGGCACCCGGCTGACCGTCATCATGCCGGCGTCCCGCACGGGGATCACGTCGCCGAAGTGCTTGTTGGCCGCACCGGCGTAGTAGTCGAACACCTCGGCCATCGCCCCGGCCTCCCAGCGGGCGTCGCTGATCGTGTGACCCGCGTCGGCCACCTCGGTGTCGGCAAACTCGTCGGCCCGTTCGCGGATCAGCTGTGCGGCCCGGGCCAGCACCTTGCCGCGCTCGGTGGCCGAGGTGCTCGCCCACTCGCCGGAGCCGTCGGCGAAGCCGGCGCGGGCGGCGTCGAGCGCGGCGTCCAGGTCGGCTCGGCCGGCCTGGGCCACCTCGGCCAGCGGTTTGCCGGTGGCCGGGTTGTAGGTGGTGAAGGTGGCGCCGTCGGCGGCGGGGCGGCGCACGCCGGCGACGATCAGTTCATGAACGGGAGGGGCCATCGCCGGAGACTAGCGGCGCGGTCACACCGTCCTCTCAGGGCTCAGAATGCCCGCCGATTACGGAGCAGGCTTGCCAAGTGCGGCGCAGCATCTACGCTGCCCGGCCAATGAGCGCAGATGCAGACAACGACGCAGGCAGCAACGACATCCAGCCGGCCCCCGGACGCAACGTTGCGGCCGGACGGTTGGCCGGCAAGGTGGCGATGATCACCGGCGCGGCCACAGGCCTCGGTCGGGTGGGCGCCGAGCGCTTTGCCGCCGAGGGTGCGGCCGTCGTCGTCGCCGACGTGGCCGATCCCACCTCTGCGGTGGCCGCCATCGAAGCCGCCGGTGGTCAGGCGATCGGCGTGTACTGCGACGTCACCGATGCCGACGCCGTTCAGGCTGCGGTCGACGCAGCCGAGGAGCACTTCGGCAAGCTCAATGTGCTGTACAACAACGCCGGCATCTCGATGGCCGATGACGACGGCCCCACCAACACCTCGCGCGAGGTGTGGCAGCGCACCCTTGAGGTCAACGTGATCGGCGTCGCCGAGTGCTGTTCCGCCGGTATCCCGGCGCTGAAGCGGGCCGGTGGCGGATCGATCATCAACGTGGCCAGCTTCGTCGCCCACCTGGGTGCGGCCACCCCACAGATCGCCTACACGGCGTCGAAGGGTGCGGTGTTGTCGATGACCCGGGAGATCGCCGTCGTGCACGCCCGCGAGAACATTCGAGCCAACGCCCTGTGCCCCGGCCCGGTGCTCACCCCGCTGCTGGCCAAGTACATGGCCGATGAGGCCGCCCGCCAGCGGCGCCTGGTGCAGATCCCGATGGGCCGCTTCGGCCAGCCGGAGGAAATCGTGTCCGGTGCGCTGTTCCTCGCCTCGGACGAGTCCAGCTTCATGACCGGCCAGTCGCTCCTCATCGATGGAGGCATCACGGCGGCGTACACCACGCCGGAGTAGAGCGATGCCAGCGATGAGGCGTCAGGCCTGGGCCCTCATGGCGCCAGGCCTCACCGACGAGGAGTGGGACGCATTCATCGAGGCACTCACCGAAGACTGAGCAACCATGACCAAGGTCGTCGTGCTGGACACCATGATGGTGACGGCACTCGTCAACGAGGGGCCGAGGACCCCTTGCTCACCTCGTGCGCCGGCCTGCGACTCGTCCGGCCTGTGTGAGCTCGTAACTGCGGAGTGCGAAGCGTTGAAACCAACCACCCGGCCGAGCTGACCCCTCCAATCCGCAGACGCACCAATAAACCTGGGTGAATGCCAACTATCTTGAGTGGTGGAAGATATGCTACTCCTGTGGATCTCTATCGCCCGTTCACGGTCATCACGCCCACCGCAGACGGTGATGCTCTCAGCGTTCTCGCCCGGGCGGATCGCGGCTTCACCGCCCCCGAGGTCCAGCGCCTCGCAGGCCAACGTTCCGTTGAGGGCATCCGCCAAGCGCTCAAGCGGCTGGAGGAGCAGGGGATCGTCCACGCATCCCAGGCGGGCAACGCCGTGCTTTTCTCACTCAACCGGGAGCATCTAGCGGCCGGAGCGGTCATCCAGCTGGCCACTCTTCGAGACGAACTCATCGCCCGCATCCAGAACCTGGTGCAGGGCTGGAGCCCGCCGTGCGACTACGCAGCTCTCTTTGGCTCGGCTGCGCTCGGCAACATGCGGCCTACGAGCGACATCGACATTCTCGTTGTCAGGGCGAACAACGTCGACCCCGACGCCCCGGCGTGGCGCGAGCAGATTGAGACGCTTCGTCGATCGGTTGAGGGCTGGACGGGGAACGACCCGCAGGTCTTGGAGTTGGACCAGGCCATCGCGGTTGCGCAGGCCCACGATGCTGATTCGTTTCTTCGCGACGTCGAACGAGACGGGATCTGGCTCGCCGGCGAGAGTTTCCACATCCGGCAAGCCCGGTCGATCCAGGTTCGATCGTGAGTCGAACCGCCACGTGCGGCGCAGCAACTCGGCAGGGCCGGATGACCAAAGCCGTCAGGTTCCTCGCGCAGGCGGAAGTGATACTCGCCGTGGCAGACGATGACGAGGTGGTCGCCGACCCTGCGATCACGCTCCTGATTCATGCTGGCATCGCTGCGTCCGACGCCATCTGCTGTGCCCGCCTTGGCGAACACGCTCGTGGCGAGTCGCATCGCGATGCTGTTGGGCTTCTTCGTACTGTTGACAAAGGGTGTGCAGATGATCTCCAAGTGCTGCTTGGCATGAAGGCGCAGGCCGGGTACATCGCCCAGGCAACCTCGCCTCAAGACCTCATTCGTGCCTCTCGGGCGGCTCGACGATTGGTCGAGGCAGCTCGTCGAGCCGCCTGATTCCACCTGTTCAAACTCTCGCCTGCAACGTGTCTGCGCACCGTGTCAGTTGGAAGCGTCGATCCAGGGGAGCGGGCCGGTCGGGGCGACGTCGGCCAGGGTGGCCAGCGCGTCGGCGGTGGCGCGCACCGCCATCCAGCGCAGCAGTTCCGCCTCGGCGACGCGGCGGGGATCGTCGAGAGCTGCCAGGGGTACGGCGCCGGTGGCTGCGGCCACCACGGCGTCGCCGTCCACCCGGCAGTGCGGCGGGGTGATCGCCCGGGCGTAGCCGTCATGTGCCCCTTGAGCGAGCAGTAGGCACTCGCCCTTGGTTAGGGCGGTGTCGCACACGATGAGGCCAAGCGTCGTGTTGGTCCCGGCCGACGATGCAGCGCTGCCGTCGGCAACGGCACTGTCGCGGCCCCCGCCGGCATCTTGGCCGACACTGTCGGCAGCGTTCGGGGCGGGGGTGCCGTCGGCACCGAACGCTCCCACCTCGTCGGGCGGCACCAGGCTGGGCCACGGCTCCCCTGCCGGCCCATGCCCGACGACGTCGCCGAATGCATTCGCCGCCACCAGCGCAGTCACGCTGAAGCCACCTTCGACGACGGTCGCTGTGACCAGCCCACCGGACACGGCGTGGTCCCGGCCCCGCCACTTGGACACGGTGGCGCCGGTACCTACACCAACCGAACCAACCGAACCGACGGTCGAATCGCCAGCAGCGCCAGGAAGCGACGCCAGGGCCGCAGCGGCAGCAGGAAGCGCCGCCAGGGCCGCAGAGGCGGCGGCTGCGCCCTCGGCGGCCCCCGGACGCACCTGTGGGGATCCGACGGTCAGGTCGAACAGCGACATGGCGGCGACGATCGGCACCACTCCCCCGGCGGTGACAAACCCGCGGCCGGCCTCGCCGAGGGTCGACATCACGCCGTCGACGGACGCCAGCCCGAAGGCGGATCCGCCGGACAGCACGACGGCGTCGAGCCGGGTAACGGTGGCGGAGGGGGCGAGTACGTCGAACTCGCGGGTGGCGGGTGCCCCACCCCGTACCTCGGCCGACGCGGTCGACCCCTCGGGAAGAATGACGACGGTGACCCCGGTGCGAGCCTCGGCATCGGTCCAGTGGCCCACCGCCACCCCGGAGAGGTCGCCCAGGGTCGACACGGTGACCCGGCCAAATCGGGGCTGGCCGGTCGATCGAGCCTCGGCCTCGGATCCAACCTGCTCGCCTGGTCGGTCCGGAGCGGCGGGCGTGGGTCCCGCCGCCGGCATCGGCTGGTTCGCTGGTCGAGCGGGTGACATGACGACGCACCTTCCGATGTGGGCCCAGGGCCGGGCAAGCGGGGTGCGCTCCGGCCTCAGGTCCAGGATGCCTCAGCCGCTATCGTGCCTGCGTGCTCCCCTGCCGACGCTCATCGACAGCACCGACACCATTCGGGGAGCCGGGGAGACACACACCATGACCACCGACGGTCCGCTCGATCTCGAAACCCTGGCGCTCGAGGCCGCCGAGGGCGCCCTGGACACGGTGGTCGTGGCGTTCACCGACCTGTCCGGGCGCCTGTTGGGCAAGCGGGTGACCGCTCGCTTCTTCCTCGACCATGTCGTCGATCGGGGCGGCCGGGCAGGCGAGGGCGTCGAGGCCTGCAACTACCTGCTGACCACCGACGTCGAGATGAACGTGGTGCCCGGCTACCGGTACGCCACGTGGGAGGCCGGCTTCGGCGATTTCCGGGCCACCCCCGACCTGAAGACGTTGCGGCGCATCCCCTGGCTGGAGGCGACCGCGCTGGTGCTGTGCGACCTCTCCGACCACGACGGCAACACGGTGGCGGTGTCGCCCCGCCAGATCCTCAAGGATCAGCTGAAGCGGGCCGAAGCGGCGGGGTTCTCGGTGATGATGGGCTCCGAGCTCGAGTTCTTTCTGTCGCCCGACACCTACGAGCAGGTCGCCGAGAACGGGTTCCGGGCGCCGCGCACCGCCGGTTGGTACAACCTCGACTACCACATCCTCCAGACCTCGAAGGACGAGCCGATCATCCGGCGCATCCGCAATGAGATGCTGGGCGCCAACCTGCCGATCGAGTTCTCCAAGGGCGAGGCGGCCCCGGGCCAGCACGAGATCAACCTGCGCTACTCCGATGCCCTCGAGATGGCCGACAACCACGTGGTGTTCAAGAACGGGGTGAAGGAGATCGCCCACCTCGAGGGGCAGTCGGCCACGTTCATGGCCAAGCCGTTCGCCGATCAGCCGGGCTCGTCCTGCCACATCCACACCTCGCTGTGGTCGCTCGACGGCCAGACACCGCTCAGCCCGGGCGACGCCGGCAACGGCATGAGCGGCGAGTTCCGGTCGTTCGTGGCCGGGCTGGTCAACCATCTGGCCGACGTCACGCTGCTGGGCGCGCCCAACATCAACAGCTACAAGCGCTACCAGCCCGAGTCGTGGGCGCCCACCGCCACGGTGTGGGCGCTCGACAATCGCACCGCCGGGCTGCGCCTGGTGGGCACGGGCCCCGGGCTGCGAATCGAAAGCCGCATCCCGGGCGCCGACGCCAACCCGTATCTGGCGTTCGCCGGGGTGATCGCCGCCGGGCTGGCCGGCATCGAGGAGGGGCTGGACTGCGGCCCGCCCTACGACGGCAACGCCTACGCCGCCGGTGCTGAAGGGGACACTGCGCTCACCCACGTGCCCTGGAACCTGCCCGATGCCACCGAGGCGTTCCGCAACTCCGAGGTGGCCCAGAAGGCCCTGGGCGAGGACGTGATGTTCCACCTGGCCCACGGGGCCGACGAGGAGTGGCGGGCCTTCCACCGGGAGGTCAGCGACTGGGAGTATCGCCGGGGCTATGAGCGGCTGTAACCCAGGCTCGACCCGGGACGGGGCGCGAGCGGGAGCCGCCGGCGCCCGCTCGGGAGCGACCGGAGCGACCGGAGCGACCGGAGCGACCGGAGCGACCGGAGCGACCGCGTGATCGTCGACTGCGCCGTCTACCGCGACGGCGTCCGGCTGGGCGGCGACCGCACGCCCGAATCGGTGGCGGGTGAGCTGTCCACCCCGCCCCCCGACGAGCACGAACCCGGTGGCGCCGGTCACGACCCCGCCGAGGGCGGCGGCGTCGTGCCCCGCGAGTTCGCCTGGGTGGGCCTGGCCGACCCGCTCAGCTCCGAGCTGGCCCAGGTGCGGCGCGCCTTCGACATCCATCCGTTGACGATCGAGGATGCCCTGTCGCCCCGGGAACGGCCCAAGGTGGAGAGCATCGAGGGCACCCTGTCGATGGTGCTGCGTTCGGCCCGCTACCTCGATGCCACCGAGGAGGTGGAGTTTGGCCAGATCACCGTGCTGTTGGGCGACGACTTTGTCGTCGTGGTGCGCATCGGCGATGCCGTGCGCCTCGAGCCGGTGCGCCGCCGCTTGGAGGCCCATCCCGAGCGATTGCACTACGGGCCGGCGGCGGTGCTGGTGAGCATTCTCGATGAGGTGGTGGACGCCTACGGCCCGGTGCTCGACGGCATCGAGAACGACATCGACGAGGTGGAGACGCAGGTGTTCGCCCAGGGCGTTCGGCCCGGCCAACCCACCGAGCGGCTGTACTACCTGCTGCGCGAGGTGTTGCAGACCCAGCGGGCCACCAGCCCGGTGCGCGAGCAGGTGGCGGCGCTGATGGATGGCGACGAGCTGCCCGAGGGCACCAAGCCCTACCTGCGCGACGTGGCCGATCACCTGGCCGACGTGATCGATCGGGCCGCCAGCGCTCGGGCGCTGCTCAGCTCGGCGCTGGAGGCCAACCTCACCCAGGTGTCGCTGCGCCAGAACGAGGACATGCGCAAGATGTCGGCGTGGGTGTCGATCCTGGCGGTGCCGACGATGATCGCCGGCATCTACGGCATGAACTTCGACCACATGCCCGAGCTGGATTCCCGGTACGGGTATCCGTTGATCCTCGGCCTCATGGCGCTGATCTGCACGGCTCTCTATCGAGGGTTTCGGCGGTCAGGCTGGCTGTAGACGGATGGGTCGCCGAACCAGAAGTGAATCTCACGTCTCGCTCCTGTGGACACGCACTAGTCTGCTCGGACTTCCGCACCGAAACATCCCATGACGATATGGTTGGGGCTACGCGGTAAGGGGGGGTGCGGCGGCATTCGAAAGGCTTGTTCATGACATCACCACTTGGCCCCAGATCCACGGCCGTCATCGAGCGGCTGGGCGGCGTGCATCGTCGCGCCGTCATGGGCTCGCTCGACTCGCTGGCGTGGTTTTTCGCCGTGCTCGCCACCTCGTCGCTGGCCTTCGTCGAATCCCGCAAGGCGTTCGACGTCGGCAACGCCCTGCTGCTGGCCCTCCTCGCCGCCGGGTTGCAGATCGGTGCGGGCTGGGCCGCCGGCCTGTACCGAAAGGCCTGGCGCGCCGGCTCGGTCGAGGAGGTGCACCGGGTCGTCCGGGCCGCCACGATCACCACGATCGGCATGGTGCTGTGCACGCTGTTGCTCACCGACGCCCGCCGCCAGGTGGCCGCCGTGCTGCTGGCCGGCCCCCTGGCCGCCTTCATACAGCTGGGCGTGCGCCTGGTGCTGCGCTGGTCCGGCGAGCAACTGCGGGCGGCCGGCAACTCCCGCGATGGCAAGCGCCCTGCGTTGGTCTTCGGCGCCGGCACCGCGGGCAGCCGGGTGATCGACGCCATGTTGAACGAGGACTCCGATCTCTATCCGGTGGGCCTGCTCGACGACGACAGGCGGCTGGCCAACCTGCGGGTGCGGTCGGTGTCGGTGCACGGCACACGGGCCGACCTGGCCCGGGTAACGGCCGCCACCGGCGCCGAGGTGCTCGTGCTGGCCATGCCGGCCAGTCCGTCCGAGGAATGGGCGGCGATCGGCCGCGATGCCCGTGAGTGTGGCCTGGAGGTGCTCAACCTTCCCCCGGTCACCCAGCTGTTCGACACGGTCACGGTGAAGGACTTCAAGCCGGTGTCCACGCACGACCTGCTCGGTCGGGATCAGGTGCGCACCGGGTTGATGGACATCTCCAACTATCTCAGCGACAAGCGGGTGCTGGTCACCGGTGCGGGTGGGTCGATCGGCTCGGAGCTGTGCCGCCAGATCCGCCAGTTCAACCCGGCCAAGCTGGTGATGCTCGACATCGACGACACGTCGCTTCAGGAGCTTCAGCTCTCCCTGGACGGCCACGGGCTGTTGAACAATCGGGCGTTGGTCATCGCCTCGGTGCGCGACCCCCAGCGCATGCTCGAGGTGTTCGAGACCCACCGGCCCCAGGTGGTGTTCCACGCCGCTGCGCTCAAGCACCTGCCGCTGCTGGAACAGAACCCGGACGAGGGCTTCAAGACCAACACGTTGGGCACCCTCAACGTGCTCGAGGCCGCTGCCGCCACCGGCGTGGAGCGGGTGGTCAACGTCTCGACCGACAAGGCCGCCGACCCCACCTCGGTGCTCGGCATCACCAAGCGCCAGGGCGAGCGTCTGGCCGCCAGCTTCGCCGACTCGGGCCGTCCCGGCACCTACCTGTCGGTGCGCTTTGGCAACGTGTTGGGAAGCCGAGGGTCGATGCTGCCCACCTTCCGCCGCCAGATCGCCGCCGGCGGCCCGGTGACGGTGACCGACCCCGACGCCACCCGCTACTTCATGACGGTCGAGGAGGCCTGCGGCCTGGTGATCGACGCCGGCGCGGTCGGCAGCTCGGGCGAGGTGCTGGTGCTCGACATGGGCGAGCCGGTGAAGATCGCCGACGTGGCCAACCGCCTGGCCAACGAGGTCGACCCACCGGTGGACGTGGTGTTCACCGGGCTGCGCCCCGGCGAGAAGCTGCACGAGGTGCTGCTGTCGCTCGGCGAGGACGCCGACCGTCCCCATCACCCGTTGATCTCCCACGTGCCGGTCGCCCCCTTCAGCGAGGAGGAGTGCGAGGTGCTGTGTGATCAGATCCGCGAGGTCGCCCCCGGATGGGTGCCGGGGCAGGCCTCCGACGGTGCCCGCCAGGGCGCATTTCTGACACTCCGTCAGCTTGCGGGTTAGCCTCCCGGCGTGCGAGGCATTCTCTCCTTCGGGGCTTCGGTCCCCCATTCCCGTCTTCAACGCTCCGCCATCGGGTCGTTCCTCGGCTCCGGCGGTGCCAACGGCACCCGATCGGTGGCGTCCTTCGACGAGGACACCTCCACGCTGGCGGTCGCAGCCGGCCGCCAGGCGCTCGTAACAGCGGCCGGAGCACCGGAGGCGCTGCAACCTGAAACGCTGTGGTTCGCCACGGCCGAGCCGACCTACCTGGAGAAGTCCAACGCCGGGGTGATCCACGCCGCGCTGCGACTTGACGAGTCCGTCCCCGCCCTCGACTTCGGCGGCGCCGCCCGCTCCGGCCTGGGCGCCCTGGTGGCCGCCGCCCGCAGCACCCAGCGGGTGCTGGTGGCCGCAGCCGACATTCGCACGGGCCTGCCCGGATCGCCCGACGAGGTGGATGGCGGCGACGCCGGCGCTGCGCTGCTGCTGGGCGACGAATCCGACGGCCCGCTGCTCGCCGAGTTTCTCGGGTCGGCCAGCGCCTCGCGGGAGTTCCTCGATCGTTGGCGCCTTCCCGACGAGACCAACACCCGGGCCTGGGAGGAGCGCTTCGGCGAGGGCGAGCTCACCGCCGCCGCGTTGGGAGCGCTCAACGCGCTGCTCGAAGACCTGGGCCTGCCCCGTGGCGACGTCGCCGAGCTGATCGTCACCGGCTGCTCCGGCCGGGCGGTCAAAGCGGTCGGCCGCAAGGTGGGGGCCGACGCCGATCCGCTGGCCTCGACCGTCGGCAACACCGGCGGCACCCACCCGCTGCTGCGCCTCATCGATGCCCTCGAACGCCACCCGGCCGGCGCCACGATTGTCGTGTTGCACCTGGCCGACGGCGCCGACGCCGTCGCCTTCCGGGCGACCGGCTCCACAGCCGAGCACAGCGACCGCCGCACCATTGCCGAGCAGGTGGCCACCGGCGACGACGGCCTCGCCTACTCCCGGTTCATGGCGTGGCGCGGCGTGCTCACCCAGCAGCCGCCCAACCGTCCCCCGCCCAACCGCCCGTCGGCCTCCGCCGCCGCACGGCACGCCGACTGGAAGTACGGCTTTGTCGGCAGCCGCGACCGCAGCAGCGGCGCCCTGCACCTGCCCCCGGCCCGGGTGTCGTTCAAGGGCCAGGCCCTCGACGACATGGAGCCGGCACCGATGGCCGACGTGCAGGCCACCGTGGTGACGTTCACGGTCGACAAGCTGGTGTACTCCATGTCGCCGCCGGTGGTGTTTGCGGTCGTCGACTTCGATGGCGGCGGCCGTCTGCCGGTGGAGCTCACCGACTGCCGCCCGGACGAGGTCGAGGTCGGCTCCAAGGTGGAGATGACGTTCCGTCGGCTCAACATGGCCGAGGGCATCGCCAACTACTTCTGGAAGGGCCGCCTGGTCAGAACCGGCGAGCAAGCGGGAGCGCAATCATGAGTTCGCACGGCATCTCCGACCAGGTCGCCATCGTGTCGATGGGCTGCACCCCCTTCAAGGAGCATTGGGACAAGGGCGCAGACGACCTGCTGGTGGACGCGGTCACCCAGACCACCGCTGCGGTGGGCCTGGTTCCCAACGACATCGACGCCTACTGGCTGGGCACCTCCCAGTCGGGCGCCTCGGGCATGATGGCCGCCGGGCCGCTCAAGCTGGAGGGCAAGCCGGTCAGCCGGGTGGAGAACTACTGCGCCACCGGCTCCGAAGCATTGCGCAACGCCGCCTACGCGGTCGCCTCCGGCGCCTACGACACCGCGCTGGCCGTCGGGGTCGAGAAGGTGAAGGACGGCGGCTATCAGGGCCTCAACGCTTTCCCGTACCCCACCGACGGCACCCAGCGCACCCTCACCGCCGCCGCCATGTTCTCGCTGGTGGCGCCCGCGTACGCCCGCCGCTACGGCATCGACGAGGACGATCTGCGCCGCGTGCTGGCCACGATCGCCTCGAAAAACCATTACAACGGCGCCCGCAACCCGCTGGCCCAGTTCCGTAAGGAGATGGACGTCGACGCCATCTGCGCCATGCCCGCCGTGGCCGGGCGCCTCGGCGTGTTCGACTGCGCCGGCGTGGCCGACGGGTCCTCCGCGGCGATGATCGTGCGGGCCGAGGATGCGCACAAGTACTGCGACAACCCGCTGTACATCAAGGCGCTCAGCCTGGTCGCCGGCAACGGCTCTGGTCTGCTGGACCCCGACTACGACTACACGACGTTCCCCGAGTGCGTGGCCGCCGGCGAGGACGCCTACGCCCAGGCGGGCATCACCGATCCCCGCACCGAGCTGGCGATGGCCGAGGTGCACGACTGCTTCACGCCCACCGAGCTGGTGCTGATGGAGGACCTGGGCTTCTCCAAGCGGGGCGAGGCCTACACCGACGTCACCGACGGCGTGTTCGACCTGAAGGGCGACCTGCCGGTCAACTCCGACGGCGGCCTCAAAAGCTTCGGCCATCCCGTCGGTGCCTCCGGTCTGCGCATGATCTACGAGCTGTGGTTGCAGCTGCGGGGCGAGGCCCCGGAGGATCGCCGCATCTCCACCGCCGATCGGGGCCTGGGCCTCACCCACAACCTGGGTGGCTACCCGGGCGAGATGGTCGCCTTCGTCGGCATCTTCGGCGTCTAACACCCGGCGTTTAACACACAGAGGACCCCCCCATGAAGGTACTGCTCGTCGGCCAGGGCTATGTCGGGCTGCCCGTGTCGATGGCGGCGGTCGACGCCGGCTTCCACGTCACCGGGTTCGACACCGATGTCAACAAGACCGGCACGTTGGCAGCCGGTGGATCCCACGTGGAGGACATTGCCCCGTCCACCGTGCGGGCCGCGCTCGACAGCGGCCGCTACCGGGCGGTGTCGAGCGCCGTCGAGCTGGACGACTTCGACGTGGCGGTCATCACCGTGCCGACCCCGCTCACCGACGGTGCGCCCGACCTGGGTGCCGTCGAGGCTGCGGCCGCCATGGTGGGGGGCCTGCTGCGCACCGGCGGGCTGGTGGTGCTGGAGTCGACCACCTGGCCGGGGACCACCACCGAGGTGGTGGGCCCCATCCTCGAGGCCAAGAGCGGGCTGCGGGCCGGTATCGACTTCCACCTGGGCTACAGCCCGGAGCGGATCGACCCGGGCAACCGCACCTGGCGGCTGGAGAACACGCCCAAGGTGGTGGGCGGCATCGATCAGCGCTCCACCGATGCGGTGGCCGCGTTCTACGGTGCCTTCGTCGACACGGTGGTGCCGGTGGGCTCCACCGAGGTGGCCGAGCTCACCAAGCTGCTCGAGAACACGTTTCGCCACGTCAACATCGCGCTGGTCAACGAGCTGGCCATGTTTGCCCACGACCTCGACATCGACATCGGCGATGCGGTCACCGCCGCGGCAACCAAGCCGTTCGGCTTCATGTCGTTCCGCCCCGGCCCCGGCGTCGGCGGGCACTGCCTGCCGATCGATCCCACCTACCTATCGTGGCGGGTGCGACGCCGTTTGGGCACGTCGTTTCGCTTTGTCGAGCTGGCCAACGACGTCAACGACCACATGCCCGACTACGTCGTGCGCCGCATCCAGGCCGGTCTCAACGACCGCGAGCTGGCCGTGCGGGGCCGCAACGTGCTGCTGTGCGGCCTGGCCTACAAGGCCGACACCTCCGACGCCCGCGAGACGCCCACCCGGGCGATCGTGGCCGGGCTGCTGTCGCTGGGCGCCCGGGTCACGGTGGCCGACCCCCACGTGCCCCTGGAGCAGTTCCCCGACGGCGTCGAGGTCGTCGAACACGACCCGCAGGCGCTCGAGCAGGCCGCACGGACGACCGATGCGGTCGTCGTGCTCGTGCCCCACGGCGACTTCGATCTCGAAGCGATCGTTACTGCGGCCCCGTGGGTGCTCGACTGCACCTCGGCAGCCCCGGCCGCCGCCAACGTCGAACGGCTGTAGCGCTCACCCGGACGCGAACAAGGCGCACCGCCTCGTCGGGCCGAAGCCCAACGTGGCGATGCGCCTTGCATTACTCGATCGAACCGATCAGTTGGTTCGGCGACGCCGTGCGACAGTGATCATCAGCAGGCCGCCACCGACCACCAGCGCAGTAGCCAACAGCGAGGGAAGCGTGGCGCCGAAGCCGGTGCGGGCCAGCGGCGTGCCCGCCCCACCGGGGGTGCCTGCGCCGGTCGTACCCGTGGTTCCGCCGGTTGGCGTGCCCGTGGTTCCACCGGTTGGCGTGCCGGTCGTTCCCCCAGTGGGGGTACCGGGAGGCGAGGGCGGGCTCGGCGTCGACGGCGTCTCCTCGACGTCGAACTGCAGACCGATCAGGCGGGGTTCGCCGTCGGCACCGATGCCGTAGGCGAACAGGTCGTGCCCGCCTGCCTCGAGGTCGGCCGGGATCGAGCCGGGGGCCGTAAAGGCGCCGCTGGCGTCGGCGGTGCCGGTGCCCACCTTGATCGGCGTGGAACAGACGTACAGGTTGATCGGGGCGTTGGCGGCGTAGCCGTCGCCGCCGACCACGAAGTCGGATCCGGGGGCCACCTCGCCGGACACCAGGGTCAGGCCGGGTACAAATTCGGGGCACTCAGCGAGGTCGAGGCTCTCGACACCGGTATAGGGATCGTCCTGGGCGCCGGCGGGCGCCACGAGGGCCATGCCCAGCAGCAATCCCAGCGCAGCGACGACGATACCCATCGCTCCCACTCGCTTGGTCGGTCCCGTGCGAGACATCGTCATAGCTTTCCTCCGGTAGTGGCAACGTGACGCAGCATATCGGGTGTTCACTGTCATTGTCACGCTTGGGTGAACAGGTTTCTCTCGTGCTCGTTCGTCTACGTCGTCGATGGTGCCCGAGCAACGCTCGAATCGGTACCCTCGGCCCCCCACCACTGGGCCGTTCGGCCCAGTCCCTCGGCCAGGTCGATCGCCTCGCGGGGGCCCATCAGCGCCTCCAGCCCGCTGGGGTCGGCCTGGCTGTGGGGCACGTCGCCGGGGCGGTCCGGGCCAAAGGCCACCTCCAGGCCACGGCTCAACAGCGTCTCCAGCTCGGCGATCACGTCCAGCAGCGTCCAGCGGCGGCCGAAGGCCAGGTTCACCGGCCGGGCCGAGTCCAGGCCGCCGAGGGCCACCTCGGCCAGCACGTCGGTGACGTCGCCCACGTAGGTGAAGTCGCGGCTCTGCATCCCGTCGCCGTTCACCGGGATCGGCCGGCCGGCCAGGGCGGCGTCGAGAAACGCCGGGATCGCGGCCGCATAGGCGTCACCCGCCCGCTGGCGGGGCCCATAGACGTTGAAGAACCGAAACGGCACGGCCGGAAAGCCGTAGCAGTGCCGCCAGGCCAGCACGGCCGACTCCCCCGCCAGCTTCGACACCGCATAGGGGCTCAGCGGCGCCGGGGCCAGGTCGATCGTCTTGGGCAGCACCTCGGCCGCCCCGTACACCGACGACGACGACGCAAACACCAGCGGCCGCCCCCCGGCCGAGCGGATCGCCTCCAGCACGTTCACCGTGCCGTCCACGTTGGTGGTCATCGACGGCCGGGGCAGGTCCACCGAACGCGGCACCGACGGGATGGCCGCCAGGTGCACCACCGCGGTGGCCTCGGCCACCAGACGGGTCACCAGCGCCTCGTCCAGCACCGAGCCCTCCACCAGGTCCACCGTGGTGTCCTGGCCGCCGACCCCGTCCAGGTTGTCCCGACGGCCGGTCGACAGGTCGTCCAGCACGATCACCCGCACCACCCGTTCGTCGGCAACCAACCGTTCGGCCAGGTTCGAGCCGATGAAGCCCGCCCCGCCGGTCACCAGCACATGCTGGTCGTGTCGTGGGCCGGTGGTCTCATGCATGGGGCGGGTCCTCTGCTGCTCGGGGAGCGAGCGATCGCTGGCTGAAGGTGACGGGAACAGCGAACAGTGTTTCGCACCCACCAACGGCGGCCGCAATCCCGACGGCTACCCGCCGCTGAGACGAACGGTCCGCCCGGGCTCCACCGTTTGGTCGATCACGGTGCGGTCCAGGTCGCGCACCACCACGGTGGTGTCGCTGGTCCCAGCGTTGGCGGGCCGCACCAGGGTCAGGTCGTAGGGCCCGCTGGGAAGGGTGCCCTCCAGGCGCCAGCGCAGCTCCACGGTGCCCCCGGGCGGGATCTCCACGCTCACGCTGTGGCGGTAGAGGCCCTCCTCCAGCGCCAGGCGAGACGGGGTCCGCTCGCCGTCCACCTCCAGACTTGCGTTGCGTGAGGGGCTCAACACCGACACCTCGCGGATCTGGGTTCCCGCCGGAGCGTCGGTCTGGTTGCCCACCACCACCGGCGGCAGCCGGGCCGGATCGGCCACGTCGTTGGTGTAGGTCGAGCTCAGCGTGGCGGTGCGGGCGCCGGTGTCCGAGCTCCAGGCCACGTCGTAGGCGTGGCTTCGCGTCAGAAACACGTCCAGTTTGTTGGGCGCCTTGTTGCGCTCCACGATCGCCAGCAGGTCGCCGTTCGTCTGGGGCAGCGGTGCGCTCAGCCCCAGCCGGTCGAGCAGGGCCCGGTCGCCGTCCTCGCCGGTTGCCATCGCCAGGTGACCGTCGCGCACCAGCGGACCGAAGGCGTCGCCCAGGGCGCGCGGGCCGGGCAGGTCGGCCGATCCCAAACGGTCGAAGATCTCGCCGGTGAGGTCACCGATCGCCTCGTCGCCCGCCTCGTCCTGGCTCAGCACCTGAAACTGGTCCCGGGTGAAGAACGCCTCGGTGTTGGTGGCGTTGATCTCGGCGACCGTGCCCGGCACCGGGATCGGCCCGGTGAGGGCGACAAACTCGGCCAATGCGGCCGGATCGGCGTAGATCACCCCGTCGATCTTCCCCCGGCCGTTGGCCTCCAGCAGGTTGGTCGCCGCGGCGGCCACCACGTCGAGGTCCACCGACGACGTCCAGTTCTGGGTGAACCGTCCCGGCGCCATGTCCATGAACGCGGGTGGATAGTCGCTCTGCGGCAAAGGCGGTTGCCGGTCGCCGGTCGGCCCATACAGCTCGCGGGGCGTCCCGGAGTCCTCCAGGTCGATCGCCCCGTCGTTCACCAACAGCAGCGCCCAACCGCCCATGAAGCCGCCGAAGTCGCGCCCCTCCGCCGGGTTGGCCACCATCACCAGATAGCGCCGCGGCCCGTCCGCACCCAACAGCGCCGGGGCGTCGGCCAGCGCCAGCCGCGCCAGCTCGGTCTCCGCTGCCAGGTCGTCAACCTCGGCGGCCACCTCGTCCAGTCGGGTGCGCAGCGGCGCCACCACCCACGGCGATTCGATGCCGGCCAACCCGTCCACCGCGGCGTCCAGCGACGACGCCAGCGCCCCCACCGGCACCTCGGTGGCCTTCAGCTGGGCCAGGTTGACGCCCCCGCCCTCCTGGCGCAGCGCCTGGTAGTCCACCGACGTGGCCGCAAACGCGGCGCTGCCGTTGAGGTCGCTGCCCATGTCCGCACCGGCACGCAACGCGTCCACGTTCTGGGCCACCCCCGGCACCATGCGGGCCGGAAACAGCCACACCGCCCCCAACCGGGTCGACACGTCCTCGAATCCGGCCGACGCCTCGTTCAGCAGCTCGGTGGCACCGCCGGTCTCCCCGTCGCGCACCGCCGCTGCACCCCGCCGGGTGTCGTCCACTGCGGTCTCCACCGAGTTTCGTGCCCCCAGCGCAACCACCCCGGCCACCGCCAGGCCGATCACCACAAACGCCCCTACCCCGGCGACGGCCCACCGGGCACGTCGCTGCCCCACACCGCTCAGGCGCTGGTAGCCCGAGACACACATCGCCAGGTACAGCACCGCGCCGATCAGCACGGTGAAGCCCAGCGGCCCCACCGGACGAAGCTCCATCAGGCTCAGCGTCACCGCCGCCCCGGCGACGGCCCCCACCACGCGGTTGCGCCGGTCGATCGTCAGCAGCGCCGTCGCCGCGGCGACGCCACCCAACGCCAGCGCCAGCCCAACCCCCTCGGCCAACACCGCCGCCAGCGCGGCGATCACAAACATCGGCCAGCGCCGGGCTCGCGAGCCAGCCAGCGCCCCGACCGCCACCAGCAACGCCCGCTCCAGCGCGTCCACTCCCCCGTTGCCGGTCGGCGCCACCGAGCCGGTCCACAGCGCCGCCACCAACGCACCGATCACCGTCACCACCACCACGCCAGCCACCACCCGGGGGCCGGTAGTGGCCTTGGCCCGCCGTGCCACCCGACGCTTCCCGTCCCCGCCGGGCACGGCCGGCGGTGCACCCGTGGCCGCCGACCCAAACCGCGACCCACCCGTCGGACCGGCGGGTTCGGCCCCGCTCCCCGGCCGGCCCGCATCCGGCACGGCCGCGTCGTCGGGCCCGGGCGCCGTGAGGTCCGCCCACTCAAAGGGTGGGTCGTCGTTCAGAGGAACCTCACCTGGACCCGACCCTCGACGTGACGATCTGCGCTGTCGCTTCGATGCCACGTGGGGAGGTCTCCAACGGTCTCGATGGTGGTTCGGGCGGACCGGCAACGCTACCAGCGCGCCAACGTGGGATGATCTCGCGATGGGCCCCACCCCACACGATCACGCAGCCGAGCCGTTTCGCCTGCTGTTCGTGTGCACCGCCAACCGCTGCCGGTCGCCGATGGCCGAGTACCTGGCCCGCCAGTCGTTGGCCCGCCGTCAGATCGACGCCGAGGTCGTGTCGTCCGGGCGCCTGGGCGGCTCGTTCGAGGCCTCACCGGGTGCGGTGGCGGCCCTGGCCAAACGCGGCATCGACCTGCGGGGTCACACCAGCGCCCCAACCGACCCCGACACGTTGGATCACGCCCACCTGGTGCTGGTCATGGAACGCGCGCACCTGGCCGACGTCTACCAGACCAAGCCGGGCGCCATCAGCCGCTCGTTCACCCTGGGCGAGTTCCCGACGCTGCTCAAAGCGGTGACCGCCCAGCCAGCGGATGCCGATGCCACCCCGACACAGCGGGCCCAACATCGCATCGCCCTCGCCCACGACGCACGAGACCCCGCCAGAATCCTGGTCGACGATGACAGCGCCGACATCGCCGACCCGATGGGTCGCTGGAACCTCCACTACCGGCGAACTGCCAAGCAGCTCGAACACCTCATCGAGGCCACCCTCGACGGGCTGTTCGGAAAACGGTCGGGGTAGCGGCTCAGTCGGTGAACTCAGCCTTCCCTCAACATCGGGTCGGCGGCGTCGTGGCCTTCGGCGCCGTCGCCGGTCAGCACGGTCGACACCGTGCGAACCAGAATGCCCACGTCCCGACGGAGCGACCGGGTCTCGACGTAGGCCAGGTCCAGCTCGATGCGGTCGGCCCACGCCAGCGAGTTTCGTCCCGACACCTGCGCCAGACCGGTCAATCCCGGACGTACGGTCAGCCGTCTGGCCTGGTCCTGGGTGTAGCGCTCCACCTGCGAGGCCACGGTGGGCCGAGGGCCCACCACGCTCATCTCGCCCTTCGCCACGTTCAGCAGCTGTGGCAGCTCGTCCAGCGACCAGCGGCGCAGCACCGCGCCCACTCGGGTGATTCGGGTGGGGTCGGGCACCAGCGGGTTGTCGCCGTTCACCATGCTGCGAAACTTGTACACCTGGAACGTCCGCCCATCGAGCCCCACCCGCTCCTGCAGAAACAGCACCGGGCCCCGCGACGTCAACGCCACGACCAGCCCGATCAGCAGCCCGACCGGCACCAGCACCGGCGAACACGCGATCAGCACCACCCAGTCGAGCGCCCGCTGCAGCCGGTAGGGCCGTGCGGCGGGCAGCGCGCCCAGGTCGGGCGGCGCCAACACGCTGTTCGTCGCAACCTCAACCGGGAACCCCACCGTCGCAGTCTTCACGACGGAGCGCGTTTGGGCAACAGCCGACGGTAGGTTTCCAGCGTCAGGTCGATCTGGTTCTGCTGGTCAAACCGGTCTCGTGCCCGCTGCGCAGCGGCCGCTCCCATCACGCCTCGCCGGACGGGATCGTCCAGCAGCGTTCGGAGCGCAGCCTCCAACGCGGCCGCATCGTTCACCGGCACCAACAGACCGGTGACGCCGTCGTCCACCACCTGACGACACCCGCGGATGTCGGTGGCGATCACGGGCAGCCCCATCGCCGAGGCCTCCATGGCAGCACGCGGAAACCCCTCGCGATGCGACGCCAACACAAACACGTCCCCGGCGGCGTAGTACCGCTCGGGTCGGTCGCTGAAGCCCACCAGGCGAACCCCGTCGGCGGTGGCCTCGGCCACCTCAGCCTCGGTCAGGCCGTCGGCCTTCCCGGCCTCGGTCGGCCCCACCACCACCAGCTCGTGGTTCGAGCCGCTTCGCCGCAGCCGACGGTGGGCCTCGAACAGCTCTCGGAAGCCCTTCTCGGCCACCAGCCGACCGACGGTCACCACCACCGGCGTCTTGTCGGACACCCCCCACTCAGCGCGTAGCTCGCGGCGCTCCCCCGCCATCGCCTCGCGTCGGTCAAACCGCCCTAGGTCGATGCCGTTGCCCAGGTTGAACAGGCGGCGCTCCGGAACGCCCCACCGGGCCAGCGTGGCCGTGTCCTCGGGGTTCTGGATCAGCTCGGCATGCGAGCACGTCGCAGCCCCTCGTTCCAGCACCCGCACCACGCTGCGCATCGCCAGGCCATCGGTCGGCTGGGCGTACAGCCCATGCACCGTGTTGACCACCGCCGGCACGCGGGCCGCCCGGGCCGCCGGGCGACCGAGCCAGCCTGGTTTTGGGTTGTGGGTATGCACCACATCGGGTTCCAAGCGCTTGAACAGCCGATACAGCTCGCGTGCCGCACGCAGGTCGGCTCGCGGGTCCATGCTGCGGGTCAGGTGTTCGACGGAAACGTGGCGGATCCCCCGAGCCTCCAAGGCAGCCACGTGCTCCCCCAGCGCCGACGCGCCGATCACGTCCCACCCGGCGGAGGCAAAGGCCTCCAGCTGCGGGCCCAACAACAGCTCCAGGCTGATGTCCGTGGTGGTCACGTGCAGCACCATTGGTGCCCCAGCGCGACTCATGTACGCGCCGCCCGGTAGGTCACGCGTTGCACCAGGCGACGCACGTCGTCCTCCAGGCGCATGCCGCCGGCAAACTTGTGGGCCACGTCCCGTGGGGTGTCCGAGCGTTGAATCGGCGACCGGGCCAACCGATACGGGTCGGTTCGCCCCACCCGGTTGGGTCGAGTCCCGGCCACAGCAGCCGAGACGAACCGCTCGCGCACCAGGGCGTCGTTCTGAAGCGAAGGCGCCAGCGCCTTCGGGTAGGCAAAATGCTCCGGCGGGCTTCCCGTCAGCTCGGTCAGCACCTCGATCGACCGATCCAGGTCGGCCGCCACCCCCGAGGGCCGCTCCCGGTCCAACAGCAGGTGGGCGTGCGTGTGGCACCCGATGGTCACCAACCGGTGGCCCGACACCTCGGTGAGTGCCTCGGCGCTCAGCGGTGCGGCGCCGTCGGGCCACCGTTCCCCGGTCAGCACCGGCTCGGTTGCCACGTACACCGTCGCCGGAAGCTCGAACTCGTCGAGGACGCCAACGACGTGCTCGGCGAAGTCGGCGGTGCCGTCGTCAAACGTCAGCGCCACGGCGGGATCCGAGCCGGTACGTTCGGCCGCAAACTCGTCGAGCGCCTGGTCCAGGCTCAGCACCCTGGCGGTGTCAGCCAGCCGGGCCATCTGATCTCGAAACCGATCGAGTGGCAGGTCCATCTGCGAGGTGCCTTCGCCGCCAACCCGGTGGTAGGCCAGCACCACCAGCCCGGAGGTCGGCAACACCGCATCGGCGACCCCGGCGAAGCGCTTCAAGCCGCGCCGAGCAGCACCCGCGAGGGCCTGTTTGCGGCCAGCGGCGATCAAGGCGCGCTGCCCACCTCGTCGGTTTGAGCCGACGCGTCCGGCAGGGTCGCGCCGTTGGTCTGCTTGGACGGCCCGGTTGCGCTGAAGGATCCCTCGGCCTCAACCGGCTTCGACGGGTCGCCGGGCCCATCCAATCCCTCAACCGAGTAGTAGTCGTAGTAGTAGGCCTGACGTCGCCCAGCGTTGGGTGTGCCCACCAACAGCGTGCCCATCACGTTGGCACCCACGCGCTCCAGCGCATCCACCGACTCCACCAAATCGTTCTCGGTGCTTCGGCCCGAGCGGACCACCATGATCACGTGGTCCACCACCGGCAACAGGTCCAACGCATCGCTGGAGGCGTTCAGCGGGCTCGTGTCGATGATCACCGTGGCGTTCTGCGCTGCGGCCTGGCTAACCAACTGGCGGGTTGCGGCGATCAGCTCGCTCACGTCGCGCGTGGGCTGTCCCGACAGCGCCAGGTACAGGTTGGTGAACTTGGTGGGCCGCACCACCTGATCCACAGTCGGGCGGTTCTCTGCCGGACCGGTCAGGTCGGCGATCGTCGCTCCGGGCTCCACGCCCATCACGCCGGCCAACGTCGGCCGACGGAAGTCGGCCCCAACCAGCAGCGTCCGCACACCAACCTCGGCCATCGCCTGGGCGGTCAGCGCCGCCGAGGTGGTCTTCCCTTCCCCAGGTGCTGTCGAGGTGAACATAAACACGCCGCCGCGTTCCGCCCCGTCTACCCCAACCTTGGTCGCCTCAGTGACGTGCGACCCGTCGTTGGTCGCAACAAGGGTCCCGCGCTCGTGAACAAACTGCATGGCCGATCGAACCCGTCGATACGCCTCGGCCCACACGCCGGTCAGCACCAGAGCCCCGTTCGACGTGGGTCGTCGCTTCTCGGCGACGAAACCGACCTCGGCGATGATCGGCAACGAGCACGCCTCGGCCAACTCTGGGCGGGTATCGATCCGCCGATTCAGACGTTCCAGAACCAGCGCCAGGATCGCTCCGAGTAGCAAACCAAAGAACCCGAGGAACGATGCCCGCAGCGGCAGGCTGTTGGGTACCTCAAAGGCGCCGCGCTTGTCCCGCTTCGGCTGCTGTTCACCCAAGGTCTGGTAGGGCTGGGTCGATTCCAGTTGGGCCTTCTGGACCGTCGCTTCGGAGCGCGCCTGAGCGGCTGCGTCCGACAGCGACTGCCGTTGCGCCACCAACGCCGGGTCAGGGCCATCAGCGCCGGGCACAGGCTCACCCGTTGCCGGGTCGGTCGTTGGCGCATCCGGGTCGGTCAGATCGGGATAGTTCTCATCAAATGCCACCAGATCCATCTCGGCGGCTCCCGCAGCATCTTCCAACTGCTGCACACGAACCCGTTCGGCTTCTTGACGCTGACCGTTGGTCACGTCCAAGAACGCCTTGGTCACCTCGTTCACCCGCCGTGCGGCCAGGTCGGGGTCAACGTCGACGCTGGCGATAGTGATCGACTGGCTATCGGTGTCCACCGTCACCTTCATGTCGGCCGCAAGCTTGTCCGCACGCTCTCCGTCCCCAAGTGCCTCTGCAGCGATCGTCGGAATCTCACCGCGCGTCACCTTCAGGCTGTCCTGTTGAACCGAGACCCCCCCGGTGCCAGAGGCGTTGGCCACCACCACCTGCTCGGCCCGGTACTGCTGCACGATGTCGCTGGGTGCCAACTGCGACGACACAACTCCAGCGAGCAGGCCAACCACGAGCGAGATGGCCAGTATCGGCCAGCGACGCCGCAAGACGGCGGTCACTTTGGTAGAGATCATGTAGTCACTTTCCGTGCTGTCCGGATGGTCGAGGCGTCCAGCTCCATGGATGACGCCCCGACTTGAACAGGCGACGCTACCGGCACTGACTCCTCCTCGTCAGAACGGGCGGGTCGGCTCAAGAGCAAGCCCCTACCCTTCGCTAGCGGCGGAGCGGCAAGAAGCGCCAACATCAACGCCAACATCACCGTCCGCTGGCGAGCAAGGATCCCGAAGTTCCCTATGTAGGAGAAGGCGACGATGAACCCGCTTGAGAAGGTCAGCACATAGACCAGGTATGGCCGTCGCAGCATCAGGCGGACACCTCCCGCCAATCGTCTCCAACCCGCCACCACCATCACCAGTAACGCAAGACTCTCGAGCGCCGCAAACGCAGTGCTGGCGTTGTCGGCCTCCCAAACGAACGGCCGGAAGAACACGGTGGCCACCCCCGCAGGGAGTTTGACGGGGGTGTCGACGGCTGGCGGATCGAAGCTCGAGCCCCCCGTAGTGGTCTGATCGAGGGTCTTTTCCAGCGCACTACTGAGACCGCCTTCACTGCCCTCTCCGCCAAAGAACCTCGCAGTCTGGCTGAGGACAACCACCGCCACCACCAACAACACACCCAACGCCACGACTCGAACCAAGGTCGACCGCAATCCGGCACCACCCCCTACTCCCCGCAGGGTTCCCACCAGGCTCCCAACCCCCAGTGCCATAACTGCCAGTGCGCCATAGTGAGGACGGATGACGACCAGCCCAGCGACGCCACCAACAAACACGACGATGCTTCCTGCCCGTACCTTGTCGGACAGCAACAACGCCGCCCCATAGGACACCACGCCGAGCGCCAGCATCATGAGCGCTTCCTTGCCGATCGAGGCTGGCCAGTACAGCAGAGAGGGGAAAAACAGCAGCAGCAGCAGATAGCGCCTGTGGTCAGCCTCAGGCACCGCAAGCTTCAGGGCTCGCCACATCAGGAGCCTTCCGCCGAATGCCATCCAAGCGAAGACTACGCTTCCAGCCCAACGAGATGCTCCAGTTACGAGGTAGAAGAAGGACAACACCAGCGCCACCCGCTGTGTCTCTGGTGGCCGGCCTTCGAGATTTGGAGGAACGCTCGTGAATACGCCGTTCTTCATCAGCTTGGCGATTTCAGCGGCGCCATCGGAGTAGACGCCAGCATCAGCAACGTCGTTGTACACCACTTTCACGACGAAATAGCGGACAACGACGCCCACAACGGTGGCGATCATCCCGAAGACGAGAAGCCGCATCAAGCTTTGATCGCCCTCTTTGCTGGACAGCCACGAGAGCACCGGAAGCGTCATTGCCACGAGAGCAGTCAGCGTCAGAATCCCCGACCATTCCTCAAAGTCCAGTCGGTCAAGGCCGACAGCAGCGGCGCCCACAACCAAAAAGACCCCCAAGAGCCCCCCAGTAACTGCCCAGAATTCCTCGCTCCTTCTTATCCGAGGCACAGGCTCACGGCTCCTCGGGTGGCTTTGGTGGACCCAATGTCCCCGATAGTCAGGTACTTGGGCATCGACCATCTCACGCCGTCCGACACCATTCGCTCGTCAGTATGAGAGCTGATGATACTCGTCGAACGATTCTGGACTAGCCAAGCCCGCTGACCAGGGCACAAGGAGGTCGAGTCCAGAAGCTTCAGCCCGATTCCGCGCCTCGGGCGTCCACACGCAGTCCTTCCAAATGGAACGCTGGTAGGTGCGAGATCGCAGGTAGTCAATATATCGGTCCAAATGAGCACCAGACGCCCCATAAGTAATGAAGACGGCTAGACGCTCACCCTTTGGCTGGCAGGTGACCCAACCTGGCAGTCGACCGGCGACTCGAGGCGAGACAGCCAACGGGATCCCAGGGCGGATGACGACCCCGTTTGCGCTATGGGTTGTCCTGAGGTTCCATGCGACCACGTCACCAACCTCGGTGCCAAGGTAGCGCGTCCGTCCTGCACGGACGTTTGGAACCAAATGAGACCTCTCACGCACGTTCAGACCACCCGAGTGCCTGTGATGGTCCTGGAGGTAGATCCCAATTCGGAGAATCGGATAGGAACTCTGCCAATCCGGCGCCGATGGATCGTACCGGTCCGCATTGTCTTTGTGATAGCCCCGGCCGGTCGACCGTATGGAGACGTTGCTATCACCAAAGTACTGAGGTGTTTCACCGAGCAAATCGCCAACCAAGGACACCACTGCGGGATCGGTAACGAGTTCCCCGACCCCTGGGGACGAGAGCACGTCTCCGGGCGCTAGGTCATTCGCCAGTATCTGGCGCCGATAACCCAAAATTCGGTCCTTCTCGAGGACCCCCCTCCGAACGAGGTACCCGTTGTCCCAAAACTCCGTTTCACCTGGCATCGGTTCCCTCTCACTGAATCCTGTTCCAGAAATGCTGCGTACCTACTCCCGGTTGGCGCGGCGTTCACCGGCCTAGTGTACTCGGGCGCATCAGCAGCGCCATCTGAGAGGCCGACGTGAGCAGCGTGTTTTGGTATGCCCCCTTTGACAACGCGGCCGAGATGGCTCTCGCAGAGGAGCTGGCGCGGCACGCGAACTTGGATCTCACGGTGCAGAGCATCTCGGAGCGATTCGGTCAACCGCTGACGCCCCGAAGCCACCCTGATTTCACCCTGGTTCGAGATCTCCCACCCCCTGCCACGGAACGCAGAGGGAGCAACACGGTAGCGTTGAGAGGGTGGACCGCTGCGGAGCGGAGCATAAGACGTGGCCGATTGGTGCGCCGTGGGCATTTCGATCTCCTGCACCTCCACACCTACAACCCGATCACCGATTGGGCAGCCATCCCACTGCTCCGACGCCGGACGCCGATCGTTGTCCAGTCAGTGCACAACGTTCGGCCGCACGACTCGGTGTTTCCGTATCGGTTGGAGACCCAGTTGCTCGGTCACGGGTATCGAGCGAGTTCTGCACTCGTAGTGGCCCACGACCATCTGAAGCGGCAACTGGTCGAGGAGTTCAACGTCGAACCGAATCGCGTGGCCACCATCCCCTTTCCGATCACCTTGCCTGTGCGACCGCCCGGCCAGGCACGAAGAACAACGCGCGGACGTGTCACCTTCCTGTTCTTCGGCACTCTCCGCAGCAACAAGGGGTTGCCGGTCCTGATTGAAGCGATCCGTGACCTGGACCGACAGTCGGGCCACGCCTCTCGAATCGACTTCGTAGTCGCAGGTCGAGGCGACCCCGACCTGGAGCTCGCGGTACGGGCCGCAGCGGATGAACTTGGAAACTTGACGGCGGAGATCGGGTACGTGACCAACCAGCGACGCCAAGAATTGTACGATCAAGCTCACTGCGTGCTGCTCCCGTACACATCGATAAGCGCGCAGAGCGGTGTGCTCTACGACGCCTACTCCCAGCGCCTTCCCGTGATCGCCTCCAAGGTTGGCCCCATTGGCGAAACCGTTCGTGAGCACCGCAGCGGGTGGGTGGTCAAACCAAACGACCGGCGGGCGTTGGTCGATGCCATCCTCATCGCAAGCCGGAGCCCCCTGGAAATGTCTGACGCAGCCGATCGAGGCGCTGCCGTAGCGGAACACCGAACTCCTCGACGGACGGCCGAAATGCTCTTCGATCTGTACCACCGCCTGCTGAACCCACGAGTGAGGTGCAACCACCGGTCTGACCTTCGCCAGTAGGGCTCTGCTGTGCCCGAGCTGGTAGATTTTGCCGATGCCCAGCAACGGGAGTCGAGAGGTTGTCCAGTCGAGGAGTGAGAAGCGTGCCTTCTTGCAGCCCAAGAGGTTCACTGCAGGCGCGTTCGTCGAGCGCGGTGACGCAATACGTCCTTTCGTAGAGGGTCGAACCGTGCTCGATCTTGGTTGCGCCTCAGCGTTCGGGCGACCCGACTGGATGCATGCTCAGCTGTCGGGCATGGCGTCGCAGCTGGTAGGCGTGGACCTGGATGATGCCGCAGTTGGCCGAATCCGCAGCGAGGGTTACGACGTTCGTCAGGGCGACGCCGAGAATCTGAACTTGGACGAGCGGTTCGACGTCGTGTTTGCAGGCGAACTTATCGAACACCTCGAACGATTCCCGGACTTCTTTGAGAGCGTCCGCAGGCACCTAGCCCCCGGGGGCAAGCTTGTCTTAACCACACCCAACCCGTTTGCGCTCTCCTGCTTCATCTACAGGATGAGTAAGGACGTGTGGGTCAACAGCGACCACACCTGCTGGTTCTGTGAGCACACACTCCCCCAACTCGCTGCTCGATGCGATTTTGACGTCGAGCAGATATCGTATATCGGCCACCCGACACCCGGCCGGTTGCGCCGCATCGTCGCTAATGCAGTCCGTGCTCCACTCCCGGACCGACTTTCCTGGGGGACCATGTTGGCAGTAGCCAAACCGACGTAGCCAAATGACAGACTCGACTCCGAGCATGAGAGCTTCGATGAAAGTGTTCCTCGGTGCAAGAGGGCGCACCATAGGAGCTCTTGCCCTCACTTCCTTTGGTAGCGGCATGGCTGAAGCGTTGTTTCTCGTCGTGATAAGTCGCGCCGCATTCGCAGTCACCGATGACGTCGACCAAATACAAGTCATCGGCGATCGAAGTCTGAGTCTCGGCGGAGCGATCCTCATCGGACTGAGCATGATCGCTATTCGGTGCGGGCTTGCGCTCTGGGCGGCAGCGCAGTCATCCCGATTCAGTACTTCCGTGGTTGCCGATACCCGGAGAACCCTCGCCGAGGCGTTCCTGTTTGCATCCTGGCCCGTCCAACAGTCAGATCGAAGCGGCCAGCTCCAAGAGCTCCTAACCACCTTCACGAATCAAGGCTCCCAGCTAGTCAACAGCGTGACACTCGGGGTCAGTTCCACGTTCAGCCTCGTCGCCCTTCTCGGGATGGCCGTTGCCGTCAATCCAGTGGGGTCACTCGTCGTTCTGGCGGCCGCACTTGCCTTCGGATCCTTGTTGCGGCCGCTTCGCTCCGCCGTGCGTCGGCGCGGGACAAACGCGGCGAATGCTGGAATGCACTTTGCCTCGTCCCTCACCAGTTTGTCGCAGCTTGGCCAAGAAATGCACATCTTTCGCATTCAGAAGCAGGCTACAAGTGCGGTCGACGAGCTGGTCACATCAAGCGCTGACGCCGAGCGTCGGCTCCTCTTCGCCAGATCGATCGTCGTGCCTCTCTACTCGACCTTGGCATACCTTGCCCTTATCGGGGCACTTGCCGGAATCACGATCTCGAATGCCACCAACGTCGCAGCACTCGGAGCCGTGATGCTCATCATGCTACGGGCCCTCAGCTACGGGCAAGCGATCCAGAACGCTCACTCCTCCGTAGCTGGCTCCCTCCCGTTCGTTGAACGCCTTCAGGTTGAGTTGGACCGCTACCGGGCCGGGCGCCAATACGACGGACAGCAGCCAGTCGGGCATGTGGGCGATCTAACCCTCAACAACGTGAGCTTCTCTTACGAGGACGAACGGCGGGTTCTCCACGAAGTGTCACTGACCATTCATCACAAAGAGGTTGTCGGTATCGTAGGACCCTCTGGCGGGGGGAAGTCAACACTTGTTCAACTGATGCTCGGGCTACGCGATCCGTCCGCCGGTTCGATCCTTGCTGCTGGTCGCCCAATCATCGAGATGTCTCGCGACGAGTGGGCACGAAAGGTCACCTTCGTCCCTCAGGAAGCTCACCTGGTGGCCGGGACGGTCGCTGACAACATTCGACTATTCCGCGATGACGTCTCAATGGAGGCCATCGAACGCGCCGTACGGCTCGCTCACCTCAGCGACGACATCGCTAGCTTCCCGGAGGGGTATGATCGGCCCGTTGGGGAACTAGGTGGACACCTCAGCGGAGGACAGCAACAGCGCCTTTGCCTGGCCCGAGCTCTCGTGGAGCGACCCGAACTCCTCATCCTTGACGAGCCAACAAGCTCGTTGGACGTCCGCAGCGAGCATCTCATCCGCCAGACCCTGGTGGAACTCAGTAAGCACATGACGATTGTCATCGTGGCCCACCGGATGTCTACCCTCGACATCTGTGACCGAATTATGGTGATTCAGGAGGGACAACTCAAGGGATTCGACACTCCTTCTCAGCTCTCAGAATCGAATGCATTTTATAGCGAAGCGCTGACACTCTCGGGGTTGAAATGACCGGCCGAATCCGCTTCCTACCAGCACCCGCCACCATAGCGCGTAGCTTAGGAGAATAGTACGAGATGAGATTTCGAGCGGATGAACTAATGACTATCGCGCAGAACCTGCGTCATCCATCGGTCGGGCGAGAAGCGCTCCGGCGGGTTCGATCCCGGGGATCGAAAAAGTCGCAGGCTCTGACACGAGCGACCTCAAAGGCATGGGCATCGGACCATGCCGAGTCTCTTGAAGATTTCGCGGGTTCGCTAGACAGCGATCTGTGGAAGGAGACGACCGAGTTCTCAGAAGCACTCGCGGGATCCTCGGTTGTACAGAGGGCTGACGGTCTTCGGTCTTTTGGTGGCGCAGACTATCGTCTCCTCTTCTTCCTAGTTCGACACCTAAAGCCTTCCGAGGTCGTGGAGACGGGCGTCGCTGCAGGCTATTCATCGGCTGCGATCCTTGAGGCCATGGACCGAAACGGAAAGGGCCACCTCTACTCAAGTGACCTTCCATACATATCTATGCAACATCCAGAGGATTTCATCGGTTCAGTGGTGGCAGCAAACCTGCGAGAGCGTTGGGATCTCCGCGTGAGAGGAGACCGCGTCCACCTACCCGAGTTGGCCCAGACCCTCAATCACGTCGACCTATTCCACTACGACTCCGACAAGTCATTTGAGGGTCGAACGTTCGCTCTAGACGTACTTGAGCCCGTACTAGACAGCCATAGCGTTGTTGTCTTTGATGATATTCAGGACAATGCACACTTTCAGGAGTGGACAAAGGCTCGTAGCGTACCATTTCGGGTCTTCGGATTTTCGGGCAAATACGTGGGTCTCGTTGGCTTGTGAATCCTGAAGCTGTAAGCTACCTCGAGTCTCGCAGGCTATTCGAGGTCGCACCTCATCGTACTGGACATCGAGACCATACCGGACATCGAGCATTGCTGAACCCAAAATCTAGTGGACATGTCGAAATCTCCTTTCCCGCCATCGCTCACGACTCAAGTTCACTTTCAAACTCTGACAATCGATCGGCAAAAAGCCAAGCTAGAAGGACGACAGGCCTATGAGCTATCTAGAGGAACGATCCATCCTGATTACAGGGGGGACAGGGTCGTTTGGCAAGGCGTTCGTGCGCTACGCACTCGAGCACCTCGATCCCCAACGGCTCGTTATCTTTTCCCGGGATGAACTCAAGCAGTACGAATTCCGGACCGAGATCGGCGACGATCCTCGCCTTCGATGGTTCATCGGAGATATCCGGGACGCAGACCGACTTGCACGGGCCCTCGATGGTGTCGAAGCCGTTGTTCATGCGGCGGCGATGAAGCAAGTGGACACCGCCGAGTACAACCCATTTGAGTGCATCCGGACAAACGTGATGGGCACCGAGAATCTGATCAATGCTTGCATTGACTCCGGCGTGGAGCGGGTAATCGGGCTTTCCACGGACAAGGCATCGTCACCTGTCAACCTCTACGGAGCCTCGAAACTTTGCTCCGACAAACTCCTCGTCGCTGGCAACGCCTACGCTGGCCACAGCGAAACCCGATTCGGTGTGGTCCGTTACGGAAACGTGATGGGGAGCCGCGGTTCAGTCATCCCGCTCTTCCGAAAGCTCGCCGCGACGGGACAGTTGCCCGTCACAGACGAGCGCATGACAAGGTTCTGGATCACACTGGATCAGGCGGTGCGGTTCGTCGTCGACAGTTTCAACCGACTGGTAGGTGGAGAGCTGTTCGTTCCTCGAATCCCCTCGACAAGTGTGATCGACCTCGCTCAGGCCATTGCACCCGACGCGAAGATCCACACCGTAGGGGTCAGGCCCGGAGAGAAGCTGCACGAAGAGATGATCTCGGAAGACGACGCCCGCCGCGGCCAGGCCTTCGACGACTACTTCGTCATCACGCCGGTGCTGGACTACTGGCAATCCGCTGAGTTTCAAGCGGGCAAGGCACTGCCTGACGGCTTCGCCTACCGGTCTGACACGAACGACCTGTGGCTCGACGTCGAAGAACTTCGCGAGTTGCTCGCCACGCTATGACTCAGGCCCACATACCATACGGACGGCAGTCGATCGACGAGAGTGACATCAGCGCCGTAGAAGCTGTGCTTCGCGGAGCCTGGCTGACGCAGGGCCCCGCGGTCGAGGCATTCGAGGAGGCTGTTGCCCTCAAGGTGCAGGCGCGTCACGCAGTCGCATTCTCCAGCGGAACTGCTGCCCTCCACGGCTGTACCGCAGTTGCGGGGCTCGGCCCTGGCGATCTGGTTGTCACCTCACCGCTCACGTTCATGGCCAGCGCGAATTGCGCACGCTACGTCGGAGCGAGTGTTGGTCTGGTGGACATTCGGCCCGAAACCTTGAACCTCGACATGGCCCAGATTCCGGCTGAAGCGGATGCGGTTGTAGCCGTGCACTATGCAGGTCTACCCGTGGATCTTCGAGGCATGAAGGTCCGGCCTCGGGTTGTGATCGAGGATGCCGCTCACGCACTCGGAGTATCGACCCCTGATGGTCCTGTCGGCAATTGCGCTCGAAGTGACATGTGCATGTTTTCGTTCCACCCGGTCAAGCCGATCACTACTGGCGAGGGCGGCATCGTCACGACCAATGACGACAGTCTCGCTCATAAGTTGCGGCAATTCCGCACTCACGACATCGAGCGAACACCCGATCACGGGGCCTGGACCTACCGGATCAGCGAGCTTGGGTTCAACTATCGGATGACCGATATCCAGGCGGCTCTGGGACTCTCTCAATTGACGAAGCTCGACACCTTCATCCAGCGCCGAAACGAATTGGCGGATCGATACCGAGCAATGCTCGCCTCACTTCCGGTGGTGCTCCCGCCGGAAGCACCGCCGGGGTTCACCCACGGGTACCACCTGTTTGCCATCCGCGTTCGTGACCGCGAACGGGTCTTCGAGGGTCTTCGCTCTGCTGGCATAGGAGTTCAAGTCCACTTTGTCCCGATTCACCACCACCCGATCAGCGCCGACATTGGCGTTGGCCCGGACGATCTCCCCGCATGCGAGGAGGCGTATGAGCAACTCATCAGCCTGCCGATGTTCCCGGACCTGACGGAGGCGGAGCAGGATCGCGTCGTCGCTACGCTGGCTACACTGGTGACTTGAGGTGCAGGCGGTAGCTCCCCAGCCGCTTGCTTTGCTCCGATCTGACGGCGGCGCCGGCATTGGCCTTGGACACCTCACACGAAGCCTGGCACTCGGTGAAGCGCTAGCCGATGTTGGCTGGCGAGTCGTTCTGGCTACCAGCAGTCCTCCGAGCGAGATCACATCGATGGCCATGGCCGCTGCAATAGATACACACGAAATCACGGCACCTGCCGGAACCGCTGGCGACGCTAGGCAATTGGCTTCGCTTCATCCGGACCTCGTGATCGTCGACGGCTATCAATTCGGCCACAGCTTCTACATCCAGTTAGGACAGGATGGGATTCGTCATGCGGTCATTGATGACAACGTGGAAACGGCAGCGACCAGTCCCGAATTCGTGATCAACCAGAACCCGCACGCGGCGGGCCGAATGTATTCCCATCTCGAGCCTTCGGAGCTATTGATCGGTCTCCGGTATGCCTTGATTCGCAAGGACGTTAGACTGGCTCGCTCCCGTAAGGTGCACAAAGAGTCCGAGTCGCCCAAAGTACTCGTATCGATCGGTGGGAGCGACCCAAAGCGCCTTACCGCTCCGCTGATCAGTGAGATGGGGCACCTCGGCGCTGATCTCAGAATTGCGATTGGACCGGCGAATGATCATGACGCCGCCATTCGATCAGAAGCCAGGTCGACCAGGCACGCGACAGTAATTAATCCGGAGCAATATCTGGCAGAGCTCGCCGCGTCAGACTGCGCCGTACTTGGCGCCGGGGGGACAGTTTGGGAGGCCGCATATCTCGGTGTCCCCACGCTCGCGCTGATCGTCGCAGACAACCAGGCCGAACCGGTTCGATCCGCCGAAATGCAAGGTTTCACCAACACCATCGACGGCCGAACAATCGATCCAGTCGTCGCGGCTTCTCGTGCGCTGGCGGGCATGTTGGATGATCCGGTTCGACGTGCCGATATGGCTGATGCCGGACAAAGGGCCATCGATGGCCAAGGAGTCCGGAGGGTGGCAGATGCACTTACAAAGGCGGCCCATAGAAAGGTTCCTCGTGGTTGAACTACGCCCCATTGTGACGGGTGACGCCGAACGCCTCTTCGAGTGGCGCAACCTCCCGGAGGTTCGCCGTTACATGTTCACCGATCTACCGATCCGGCGAGAGGAACACGATCGTTGGTTCAAAAGTGTGCTCGTCGATGCCACGCGTCGAGATTGGATTATCCAAACCGACGGGGTTCCGGCAGGCCTGATCAGTCTCACCAGCATCGACGAACACAACTCTCGTTGCTCCTGGGGCTTTTACATCGCATCTCAGGCACTGCGCGGCAGGGGCCTAGGCAGTAGTGCTTGGTTCCAGACGCTTCGCTATGCGTTCGATGATCTCGAACTTGAAAAAGTGTCGAGCGAGGTTCTGGACACAAACCTTTCGGTCATTGCGCTGCATGAGAGGTTCGGATTTCGTCGCGAGGCCTACTTTCGATCCCACGTGCGACGCGGAGACGAGAGGATTGATGTGATTGGCCTCGCTATGCTTCGGGCCGACTGGCAACTCTGCCGGCCGGGCATCGAAGATCAACTGCGGCGTAACGAGCGCTCGCACGCAGATTTGAAGGGCAAGTGATGGACCTCGTAGTCGATGGCCGTACCATCAACAGCACCCAACCTCCCTTTGTGATCGCCGAGTTGTCCGCAAACCATCGTGGAAGTCTCGCAGCAACACTAGAACTGATCCATGCAGCCCACGAGGCCGGTGCCGACGCCGTGAAGTTCCAGCACTTCACTCCAGATACGATCACCGTGCGATCTGACCACCCTGACTTCCGAATCAGCGGGGGAACGCTGTGGGACGGAGCGCAACTGGCCGACTTGTACGCGGAGGCCATGCTGCCGTGGGAGTGGACGCCGGAACTCGTAGCCGAAGCAAACAAGCTCGGCATCACTTGGCTCTCAAGTCCGTTCGATCCCACCGCGGTCGACTTCCTCGTGGCCCTCGATGTACCCGCTTTCAAAATCGCTTCGTTCGAGATTGTCGATCTCCCGTTGATCCGCTATGCAGCGACTCAAGGAAAGCCGTTGATCATCTCTACCGGGATGGCAACCTTGGCCGAGATCGATGCTGCCATCGGCGCCGCCCTGGCCAGCGGTGCACCAGCCGTAGCGCTGTTGCGATGCAATTCCGGCTATCCCGCTGATCCCAGAGAGATGGACCTCCTCACGATTCCCGCAATGCGCGGAGTGTGGGACCTACCCGTTGGGCTTTCCGATCACACGGTCGGAGCGAGTGCTGCGATCACTTCAGTAGCGCTCGGCGCAAGCATCATCGAGAAGCACCTCACACTGCGCCGGTCTGATGGCGGCCCAGACGCAGCCTTTTCGTCGGAGCCTGATGAGCTGAGATCGTTGGTGGCATCTATCCGAGAAGTACATGCTGCGCTCGGCACCGTCCGGTTCGGTCCCTCACCAGGCGAGGAAGCCAGCCTGGCGTTCCGCCGCTCGTTACGCGCAGTCCGTCCCATATCCAGCGGAGAGATGATTACCGCCGAGAATGTGCGGTCGGTACGTCCTGCTGGAGGGCTTGCACCCGATCAGTTCGAAGCAGTAGTTGGCATGAGCTCGAGCCGGGCCATCAACCAAGGAGAGCCGATCATGTGGTCTGATCTCGGCCGAACTGTGAATCGATGACCGAGATCGACCACGCGACCGAGCTGATCTTAGGCACCGCGCAGTTCCAGTCGGGGTACGGGGTCGTGAGGGACACTGAGCAAGCTCATCAGTCAGACGGAATAGATATTTTGGAGTTGGCCGCCCGCCTTGGCATAGCCGCCCTCGACACAGCGCCAGCATACGGCCGGGCAGAAGACACAATCGGCCAGTCAGGGTGCGGCCTACCGGTGCACACCAAGCTCGACCCGAAGCGAAGCCCCGCGGAATCTCTATCGCAATCGCTACAAGATCTGCGACGCGACCGCATAGACGTGCTCTACATCCACGATTCGGCGGAAGTGCTGCGGCCCGAGAGTCGCGTGGTCGCCTCTGCATCCGAGTTGGTAGGTGAACAAGTCGGCAGTCTGGGAGCATCCGTTTACGACCTGCCGGAGTTCGAAGCGGCTGTCGACGACCCTCGTATCGGCGTGGTGCAGGTGCCCCTCAACCTCTTCGATCGTCGTCTCACCCGAAACTTGATTGCATCAGCCGCCTCAACTGGCACGATCGTCTATGTACGAAGCGTGCTGCTTCAGGGCATCCTTGCAGCCGACCCATTGGAACTCGTCGGCCCGACTTTGCCGTTGCGTCCATACGTCGTGGCGTTCGCTGAGCTGGCGGAACGCGTCGGCAAGACGAGGAGGGACCTCGCGATCGGCTGGGTCAAGGCGATCTCGGGAATCCGCGGCATGTTGGTCGGAGCCGAGTCGGTCATTCAGCTTCGCGAGCTGGTCGCATCATTCAACTCCCCACCACTGGACGACGGTTTGATTGCCGAACTCGAAGCACTTCCCTATCCACCTGCTGCTCAGTGCGATCCGCGTAGTTGGACGATCGTGACTTCACCATGAGCCTCTACACCGACCAACACGTGGTGGCGATTGTGCAGGCGCGTATGGGTTCGGTTCGACTCCCTGGGAAGGTCCTCAGCCCGGTACTTAAGAAACCCGTTCTTGAGCATCTGATCGAGCGGCTCTCGCGTGCGGAGCTGGTTGACCAGGTCGTCCTGGCCGTGCCTGACACCGCGGCCAACGACGAACTGTCCGTTCTCGCTGACGGTCTCGGGGTTACTTGCATCCGCGGTAGCGAAACCGACGTCCTTGATCGTTTCGGGGTAGCAGCAGACTCGGCCGACGCCCAGGTCATCGTCCGCATTACGGGAGATTGCCCGCTGGTTGCACCCGAAATAGTCGATCGGGTCCTCTCGGAACTTGCCACCAACCAGTATGACTACCTCAGGACTGGACAATCGTTCCCGGATGGGTTTGATGTCGAGGCTTTCACCATTGAAGCTCTACAGCGGGCAAGGATGGAAGCCACCGAGCCGCACGACCGGGAACACGTCACGCCATATATGCAGCGGGATCCGGATACTCACGCGTCTGTTCTTGAGGCCGCGCAGGCGGTACCCGATGAACGAGTCACGCTGGACGAGCCCGAAGACCTTGAGGTCATAGGTACTGTCTTCGACTTCTTCGGACACAATCGCTTCAGCTTCGAGGCCGTTGCCGAGTTGATGCGTTCGGATCCGTCGCTGTTCGCCGGAAACCGACATCTTGGTCGAGACGGCGGTGCCTCGATGGGCACGGGTGAGAAGCTCTGGAAGCGCGCGAAGCGGGTGATCCCCGGTGGCAACATGTTGTTGTCCAAACGAGCCGAGATGCACCTCCCATCAGGCTGGCCCTCCTACTTCTCGCGAGCGAAGGGCTGCAGGGTTTGGGATCTCGACGACCGGATGTACGTAGACGTGGGACTCATGGGGGTGGGAACCAACATCTTGGGCTATGGGCATCCAAAGGTGGACGAGGCAGTCAGTGCGGCCGTCACCGCCGGGAATATGTCGACCTTCAACTGTCCGGAAGAGGTGTGGCTCGCTGAGCAACTCGTCGACCTGCATCCTTGGGCCGACATGGCTCGCTTTGCCCGCTCAGGCGGCGAGGCCTGTGCAGTGGCCGTCCGAATCGCTAGGGCTGCCTCGGGTCGAGATGGAGTCGCGTTCTGCGGCTACCACGGGTGGAGCGATTGGTATTTGGCGGCCAATCTCACGGAGGGGTCGACGCTGGCTACCCACCTGCTACCTGGGCTGGATCCCGCCGGCGTGCCTCAAGGCCTGGCGGGACCAGCCCCGTGTTTCCCGCAAAATTTAATCCGGCGATATCGGCGTGGCCTTTATGGAGGTGCAGCGGTCCGCTGAGCCTGACCCTGGCTTCCTTGACGGCGTCCGGGCTGCCGCATCTCGCCATGATGCCGTTCTGGTCTTCGACGAATGCACATCGGGCTTCCGCAAGAATCTGGGTGGCCTTCACCTGGTGCACAACGTCGAACCCGACGTTGCTGTGTTTGGGAAGACGCTGGGCAACGGCTACGCGATCAGCGCCGTCATCGGCAGGGAATCGGTGATGCAGGCGGCTCAGAATACGTTCATTTCAAGCACCTTCTGGACCGAACGCATCGGCCCAGCTGCAGGCCTTGCAAGCCTTGCCGCAATGCGGGTCGAGGATGCTCCCGCTCGAATCGACGCGATCGGGCTCGAGATCCGGAGGAGATGGGTCGAGCTTGCCGACTCGGCAGGGTTCCCGATCCAGACACTGGGGCTCCCGGCTCTGGGGAGCTATCTGATTGGCGGTCTCAACCCGCTGGCAGTGAAGACCTTCGTCACCCAAGAGATGCTCGCCCGGGGCTACCTGGCGGGAACTGCGACGTACGCCTCAGTCGCCCACAGTTCGGAAATTCTCGACGGCTATTTCGACACGCTGAGCCCCGTGTTCGACACCCTTGCAGGGATCGAGTCTGACGAGGCGCTGCTTGCGCACTTGCCAAACGGCACCGCCCATAGTGGCTTCCAGCGGCTGGCCTGATTCGTGTCAATCCCCATCAATATCGAAACCGAGCGACTGATTCTGAGGTCGGTCACCGCTGATGATGTCGGAGAGCAGGACCTCGGCTGGCTGAACGACACCATAGCGACGGGGTTCCTGGCGGAGCCTAGACGTTCTAAACAAGACACTTTAGGCGAAGATGAGTTTCTAGCAGATGACAGTGTTCTCTTCCATGCCCCCATCAACAAACCGGGGTCACGTCGGGAACATCGACGTCGGCCCAACCGACCGCTGATGCAACCGGAGCGACGTGGGGGACATGACCAACGACCGAAACACCGTGCGTCAGATGTTAGGGAAGAAATGATACCGGAACCGCCGATGTTCACCTTTCAGTCGCGTCACGCAACGAGGCCGCATCCATGCGCTCCCAGCATCGAACAGGCGCCGACTCACTGGTTTGAAGGAGCGACTCTCTCAACCCTGTGTAGTGGTCTTGGGAATCGAACCCCGCGTCAACAACGTCCCGTGACAACTCGACCCATCGGCTTCAGGTCTCCATCACCATGAGCGAGATCAATGCAGGTGCCGACTGGGAGACCGATCCGATCGTGACCCGGACGGCTGGTGAAGCGCCGAGTTTCACCATGGCGAAACCCGATTCGGTCAATGCAGAGGATCTCGCATGGTCTGCGCTCCCGCAAGTGGCAATGATGTTGCTACATGCTCCTGTGAGCGCCGATCGGGGAGCAGCAACAGAGGTGCTGGATCGTGCTCGGGCCATCGCTCGGGCGATCGCACCTCGGGCTGGCCCTCGATTGACACGCGTTGGCCCAGTGCTCCTGGTTGGGACCAGCGTCCAGACAGGACGGATAATGGCATCCTTGACAGAGGAGTTCACTAAACGACATGGGAAACCCAAGTTCATCCGGCTCCGCCCGCTAGGAATTGGAGCGCTCAAGAGTGTCCGGCAAAACGTTAGACGAGTCGAAAGTGACCTCGCAGGTGCTCTCTCGACCGCCAATATTGGCGAGCCCTTCGGTCTTCGTGATGAGTTACTTAAAGTGGAGACCTTCAGGCGTCGCATTGCGAAGGTCAAGTTTCGAAACGCTGGCATCCGTGCCGTCATCGTCGGTTCACAGAACAACGCTTCAGTCCGGGCGCTTCTTTCTGTTGTCCATCATCAGCATGTCAGCTCGTACTACATCCCTCATGCCCCTACCGCCGACAACGCCTTCTACCACGATCTTCCAACCAACTGGGCGCTGTTGCGTGGTGCGTCGGAGGTCGAATTCTACCGAGGCCTCGGCGCCACCCCGCTCGACCATTTAGCTGCTGTCGGCAACCCAGGCGAGCCGGTGTCACACGCGACGCCGCCAAATTCATCTTCTGTCGTATACGCGGCGTCCGCCCCTGAGGTGATACAAGGCGATATCGATGTCATCTATCACGCCATTCGTTCTCCCATCAAAGTATCCCTACACCCTCGAATGCGCTCACATGCGTACCGGCGGATGTTTCCATCAGCTTGGGAGATAATTGACGCGCCAGACACCTCCACCTATTTGCGACGGCATGGAGCGAAGGCTGTGGTCCAACATGGAAGTGGCGTGGGGTTAGAGGCTCTTTCCATGGGGCTGGACGTGATTGACCTCTGCCATCCGCAAGACCGACCCAACTATCCATATATCATTGAACCTTACGTCCAGATCGTCCACGACGTCAGCAGTCTACGAAAAGCGATGGATAAATTGTCGGTTCGTGCTGGGGGACGACTTGAACGGATTGATTACGCCCATTCTTGGTGTAATGAATCGAGCATCGACGTTGTGCGAAGTATCGCAGATCTCGTCGAGCAAAGTTCGACCTGCGACACGGCAGGTGGGGTTCTTCTCGACGGATGGGAGTGGGGTTGCGCCGCTAAGGGCGACTTCAGCTACCCCGATTGATCCTGGAATTCATCCGACTTCGGCCTTGGGCCGGTCTGCAGTACTGGCCGCAATCACGATCTCCAACCGGTCGGTGGAAGCTGTGTCTGAAAGCGACTACCATCCACCCTTGTGCGCTACAACGTAGACCTTAGTAGGGGATCCCCAACACCGGCCCTGCGAGCATGGAACGAGGTCTACAACCTTGTCTGGATACGTAGCCATGGTTTAAGAGGCACAAGGGTAGGAGTCGAATCGTTCACTAACAGGTACCGGTCGCGAGACGACGCCAATTGTTTCATGGTGATGTGGTTGCGAAACCTTGATCGGATCACAAAAACCCTTGAAGAAACCACACAGCTCAACACTCTGACTTTCCTTGATGTCGGATGTGGAACTGGAATCCCAACCCTGTACGCAGCGACTCGATACGAATTCGCTGATTTGCGAGGCTTCGACTTTGAGGCTCCGCTGATAGAGGACGCAAGACGTAACCAGGAAAAGTTCCCAAAGGCCGGTCGGCGCTGTACGTTCGACGTGGGCGACGCATCTCAGCTCAAACTCCCGAAGGCGAGGTACTTACTGTTTTTGGCAAATCCTTTTGGAGAGCGAGTCCTCGAACAGTTCATTTCGAACAATTTGGATATTCTGGCATCGACACGCTCATACATTGCAATGGTGAACGACCACGGAATCCAAAACGTCATGGCAACGAGCGGCGTTTCTCTAGTACATAGGAACCCGACCTACAACTGCTCCCTGCTTTCTGTCGGTGATGCCGATGGCTAAGGCTATGGTGTTTGTTCTCGACTCAAGACGATTGCTGCTCGATTGCGCAACCAGCGGTGAAATCTCGTAGCTGCTTCTTCGGGAGCGGCTGCCAGTTCGACGGGGTTTCTTCATCAAGCCAAATGGATCATGCCGGTCCGCAGCCGACTGTCATAGAATCGAAGAGCGGACAGAAGCGCCTCGGCGCGCCGGACTCTCTCAATCGGGTGAGGCCTCGGTTTTGAGTGTCGCAGCGTACTCTTCGGCCCGATGCGTCAGAACCAACACAGCTGCCGACGCGTCCCAAAACCGTTCGTGCTCCACCACGGGCACAGTCTGTCCCCCAAAGCCGCGCTTGAAGCGGGCAATTGCGAGTTCTTTGGGTGATGGGGCTCTCGCACTAGTGGGGGCGAATTGCTGCTGACCTAATTCGTAGGAGACGACGCCGCGTCGGGCAAGCTCCTCGACCGCCGCCCATTGCAGCACGTGTCCAATCGGCTGGCCCTCAACATCTGGGTGATTTGCCGCCGAGGCGTAGTAGGCACTTCTTCCCGAGACAAGCACGTAGCTGAAACCAACCCATTGGCTAGCGAGACGGGCCCCGAACAAGAGCCCAGTTCCGTCCGCGAGCCAGTTCTCCATCAGTTCCCAAGTCCGCGGCGGCCTCGTCGAACGACCCGCCGCTCGGCGGTGCATCTCACGGTAGGCAGAGAAGGCTTTGCGATCACTCGGGTCGGTGAGCGCCGCCGACATCGACCGCAAGCCGCGCGTAATAGCGGAGCGGTGGCCCTTGGACATTCCTCGACGAATCACATCAACCGGAAGCGAAGTATCGAGGACCTGGGTGGCGCCTCCACGTTCCGCCCATCCATTGCGCAGGGCGGCCACTCGAACAGCGGATTGGTACGTGGCGGCGTCAGTAGGGATCGATGCCAGCCGTGTTGAGCCGGACACCGCACCCTCGGCCGAGGCAATCTTTGAAAGGTGATCAAAGCACAACCTGATCGCTTCGGCGGTCGTCGCCTCATCCAACTCGGGAGAGACCGCAGGGACCCACACTGGCCCTCCTCCGAAACCAATTGAGCGCGACGTCGCCTCGGTACCGCCGATCGCAGACTCTTCAACCAGGGCGACAGCTGCCGCCACAACTCGGTCTTCCCCATCGCGCACGGTGAACACCGACCCACATGGGGACGTATCCTGGCCGTAAGCGATGGTGTAATCGATCCATGAACGCGAATGCCAGAACCACCCAGTTGGGCTCGATGATACGAACATGTCCCACTCCGGTGGTGGGACAAGGCCGTGGTCGACGATTCGCATCACCCGCACTGAACTAGGGTCGCGTTACTCTGATCCTGCTGCAGTCGCTGATCGCCGAACGTTGTAGGATCAGCGATCCCTCCCGTAGCCGGAGATTTCCCCCACGTCCATGCGCAGCAAACGGCTGACCGGCGTTCCGCTGCTCTGAGTGCGTCAAGGTTGGCGTTCATAGCCAATTCGGTCAGGTCTTGGCTCACGAATTGGCGGATTATCACAATCTCGTCGAACTCGCGATGAGAGCGCCAGCGGCGGGCGCGAAGCGAGGTGTCGTGAGGCTCCCATCGAGCAGCTTCTCGTCGAGGTGACTTGCGAGGCGGCAGAAAGCCGTTCTGCACAAAGCTGTAGTCCGAGTCGTACGAATTGCGGGCAAGGCACCTGCCAGGGGGTTGATGCACGAAACGGATGGTATCGGCAGTCGGCTCGAAGGACGAAGTTTGTGCGCGTAGAACATTCTGAGGTGCGAACCCGAAGAGGAGGCCCTGACCTCGTCGACTGAGGTGAAGCCAGGTCGTGCTTCGGAGAGTACGATCAGCCCCAGCCGGGCTACTTAGCTGGCGTAGAAATGAAGCCATCTTGCTTGCGATGACGCACCCGGCAATCATGAGACGGTGAGCCAGTCCCCCCCGATCGGCCCTCGCAGGTACGAAGCAGATACCCCAACTGCGGTGCTCTGGTTGGCCAAGGGCCTGGGCAAGGGTGGGATGGAGCAGTTGCTGCTCAACCACGCTCGAGCGGGTAACCGGACTGCGTTCTCATATCGAGCCGCCTACCTCGTCGACCGGCCGCATTCTGTTGTCGAGGACCTGCGCAGCGAGGGAGTCCCGGTCCAGCGTCTCGGCTCGGGGCGCATCATGGACCCACGGTGGATTCGGGACCTCCTTGCCGAGCTGAAGGATGGCCAGATCGACATCCTTCACATCCACTCCCCTCTTCCTGGTGCCATCGCCAGGCTGGTGCTTTCGGTCGCCAACCGGCACGTGAAGGTCGTGGTGACCGAGCACAACCGTTGGGACCGCTATACGCCCCCTACACGATGGGTGAACCGGGCGACGTTCGGCCTCAACGATGCTGCCCTAGCGGTGTCGGCCGACTGCCGGTCAACCATGCCCGCGAGGATTCAGGCGCGGGTGCGGGTGCTGGAGCACGGTATCGACGCCGACGTGGTGCTCAAGTCTTTGGACCAGCGCCAGCGGGTTCGTGAGCACCTCGGAATCTCTGCTGATGCGATCGTCGTCGGCACGGTTGCCAACCTGCGGGAGCAGAAGAACTACCCGCTGATGCTTGCAACGGCGAAGCGGGCGCTCGCCGAACATCCAGACGTGGTCTTCCTCGCTGTGGGCCAGGGGCCCTTGGAATCGAGTCTCAACCTGCTGCACGTCGAGCTTGGCCTCGGCGATCGGTTTCGGTTTCTTGGCTTCCGGTCCGACGCATCCGATGTGATGGCTGCGCTCGACGTGTTTATGCTCAGTTCACATCACGAGGGCCTACCGGTTGCCCTTATGGAGGCCATGACGCTGGGCCTCCCCATCGTCAGCACGGCGGTGGGCGGCATCCCCGAGATGGTCACCGACGACCACGAGGGACGCCTTGTGGCCGACGGGTCCGAGCGAGAGCTGACCCAGGCGCTGATCGAAGTGATTGAGGACGCCGACCTTCGCGCTCGGTACGGCGAACAGAGCCGAGCGACGGCGCTCGAGCGGTTCAGCGCCGCTACCGCGACCGCCGCGGTCGAGGCCATCTACCGTGAGGTACTCAGGAGCTGATCCTGGTTAGTGTTCTCAGCGGACCATTCCACTAAGTTTAGGCTGCACTCGCTCGCCTTGCCCGGCACAGCGGCGCTTCGATAGGACCCCGTTTCCCGGCAGGACCTGGCATGTTCTTCAACAGTCTTCAGTACGCGGCGTTTCTGCCCGTGGTTTGGATCGTCTATCGAGTGCTGAGGCGGGTTCCACAGCAGAACGCGTGGCTCTTGTTGGCCTCGTACGTGTTCTACGGCTTCTGGGATTGGCGATTCCTAGGACTCATTCTCGTCTCGACGGCGGTCGATTACACCGTCTCCCGGCTCATGAGACCAGCTGCCGAGCCGTTACGTAAGCAGCTCCTTTTGGTTTCCTTGGTCGTCAACCTTGGCCTGCTGGTGACGTTCAAGTATTTCGGGTTCTTCGTGGAGTCGACCGCAAGTTTGCTGCGGACGTTCGGCTTGGAGCCGAACCTCCCGCTGCTGAAGATCCTCCTCCCCGTGGGGATCAGCTTCTACACGTTTCAGACGATCAGCTACACGTTCGATGTCTTCAGACGCAGGATCGAACCCGAAGAGAATCCGGTCACGTTCGCTCTCTACGTCCCGTACTTCCCTCAACTTGTTGCTGGCCCAATCGAGCGTGCCCAGCATCTGCTTCCCCAGATTCAGGGTGAGCGGCGACGGGCCGATGAGCACGACATCCTCTCTGGCCTGCGGCTGATTCTCGTAGGGTTGTTCAAGAAGGTGGCCATAGCTGACGCCGTCGCACCGCTGGTAGCAAAGTCGTTCAACTCGCCAGGGGGTTCGGTGTCCGCTGCGATCGGGATCCTGGCGTTTAGCCGCGATCCGGCACGTTTCTCCGGTGTTGGCGGCCTGAAGGCCGTTTTGGTGTGAGGGGGGGTTGGTTTCGGGTGTGGTGGGGTGCTCGTTGCGGGTTCAGGGGGCTGCTACCCGGCTGTCCAGTGTGTTGAGGTGTGTTCGGGTTGGTGTGTGGGGTCGGTGAAGTAGCCCGGCCGAAGGTTCGGGCTGGTGGACTGGCTGTCTGGAGTAGGTGACGGTCAGATCTGGAGTGGTGTGGGCTGGTTCATGGTCCGGAGGCGGCGTCCGGCGTTGCGGAGGTGGGGGTTCCATGGCCAGTGTTTGGGCCAGAGAGTCCAGGTTTGTCGGTTGCGGACGCGGAGGATCGCGGGTGTGTTGAAGAGGCAACGTCTCAGCTTTTTGGGGTGGGCGTGTTCGAACTCGGTGCCGGCCAGGAGGTCGAGTTGGAACCAGCGACACAGGGTGTGGGCCCAGCCGACCATTGAGGTCCAGATCTTGTTGCGGGCGGTGTCGGGGAACGGGAACCGGTCGAGGCCACAGGTTTTGAGTCGTTTGATGTTCTCTTCGACGTGGGCGTGTTCGCGTTGGAGCCGGTCGACCTCCAAAGCTGATTCGCCTGGGAGGTCGGAGATGATGATGGTGTGGCGCCAGCCGTTCGTGTCGAACATCCGCTGCTGGGCGCCGGGGTGTAACGGTTCGCGTCGGACGACGACTCGGGTGCCGGGCGGGTAGTGAACATCGAGGTCGTCTTTGGGTCGTTTCTTCAGCCCAACCCATCTGGCGATGGCTGGGTCGTCGGTGACCTCAACGACTTGGGCTTTGCGGGCGTCGACGTCGGAATGCTCGTCGTCGAGGTCGACGTTGTGGGGTTCCAACGCCTGTTCCCAGTTGGTGTTGTCGTCGAAGCTGAGGATCACCGAGCTCAAGACGGTGTTCGACCTTCCGGTGACGCAGAACCGGACGTTGCGGTCCCACATGTCCCACATGAACCCGAGGGTGTGCCCGGCCGAATCGGATCTGACGAGGATTTCGTTGGCCGCGTCAGCAGCGACAGCGCCGGGGCGATGGGACCGGGCGACGCTTTCGGGGAGCGCGTCCAGTCCTGCGTCGACGATCCCAACGAGATCGGCGATGGTGTTCGCGCCGGCGTTGCCGGGCCGGTGCTCAACCGCGAGGGCCTCACCGGAGCAGTCAGCGAAACACGCCAGCGGGTGGAACCCGTACCCGCGTTTGTAGTTGCCTTTGGCGTCTTCTTTCTCCGAGTGCACACGGGTGAGGGTGGCGTCGATGTCCAAGGTCACCCGACTGTCGGGATCAGACCAGCCGTGTTCGGCCCACACGCGAGTGCGGACCTCGGCCATCACGTCGTCGATAGCACCGGTCGATCCGGGTGTTTTGGCGAAGTCGGCGATCATCCGCCGGAACGTCGTGTCCGAACCGACGTCACCCAGCACACCTTCGGCGGCTTGGACCATCGCCAGGTCGGTGCAGCAATCTCCTCCGGCGTTCAACATCAACAAGCCATGGACCAACAACCCGCCCCGGTCAACAACCGGTATTCCCGGGCCCAAATAGGGCACAGCACCGGCGAACCCGCCGGTCACTCCCAGCCGGTCGGTGTACTCCGCGAGCGGCCCCAAGCCAGCCAACGCGACGATCTTGTCGGTCTCATCATCGCCGTCATAGCGGACCGGTTCCGACGCGCTACATTGCACCTGACGGGTGCGTTCCATCCCAGCCTCTTTGTGTGTCTCGACAACCACAAGTTTGCCGGAACGGAGCGCATTTGTCGCGTCCGAACCTAGTTCTTCACGGTCTCAACGTGCCGGATCGAGGTTAGCCTTCAGATCTACGGCGACTTCAGCGGCTACACCGACATTGCCCGTGGAACCTCCCGTCTTTTCGGCATCGAGCTCATCCGGAACTTCCGCCAGCCTTACCTCTCCCGAAACATCACCGAATTTTGGCGGACCTGGCACATCTCACTCTCGAATTGGCTCCACGACTATCTCTACGTTCCTTTGGGCGGCAACCGCAACGGCGCGCTGTCCACCTATCGAAACCTGATGCTAACCATGCTGATCGGCGGTCTCTGGCACGGCGCCAGTTGGACCTTCGTGGTGTGGGGTGGGCTTCATGGCCTGTACCTCGTCGCCGAACGAGCGATTGGGGTTAGCGAGCATCGCGGGGTTCGGCCACCGATCAGAGCTGGGCAGCTTCCATCGAAGCTGTTCACGTTCGCTCTGGTGAGCATGACGTGGGTCTTCTTCCGGGCAGACGATTTCGGTCAGGCCATGGACGTCTTCCGCTCTCTCTTCAGTGGATCGGGTGGCCTCCCTATCGAAGACGTGATCCTCGTTGGCGTCATTGCACTGGAGGTCCTCCTGATGGACCTCTACGCACGCAGGCAGCCCGCGCTGATGAAAGTTCTGCAATATCCAGTGGTCGAGGGGTTCGCTTACGGCATGCTCGCCGTTGGGGTCATCGTGTGGAGTGGAGGTGGCGGTGCGCAGTTCATCTATTTTCAGTTCTAGACACAAACGTCTCTTGGGATTGGCTTGCGGGATGATGCTTGCGCTTGTCGCCTCCGAGGCTGGCGCGCGGCTGCTCGCTCCCGGGTTTGGGCACAACGGCGACTGGCCCAGCAACGAGACGTTTGTGAAGTACACCCAGCTGAGCAATCTCAGCGACCCTGTGGATACGGTCTACGTCGGTTCATCCCTGGTTGCATTTGGAGTCGACTCCAAGTTGATCTCTGAGCGGACTGGCAACTTCCACTACAACGCAGCCCTTTCAGCCGGACAGATCGAGACCCTTGACACGTGGACTAGGGAGTTCGTCGTGCCGTTGGCCAGGCCTCGACGTATCGTTTTGGGAGTTGGCCCGACCGAACTTGCCGGGACTGCGGCCGATGACGGCAACCGTGATCGCTTCGCACAGGCCCCGGCTATCGCGCAGGCCAGACACCCGACACGGATGCGCAGCGCTGAGGAGTCGGTGCAGGTCAGGTCGGAACTGTTCAACGTCCGCCGTCAACTGCGGAGCGTTCGCGATGCCGGACGGGCCATCGTGGACGGCGAGTTTCCTCAGTACTGGGGTCCGTATGGTGAGCGGCAGGACGACTTCGGTGGGGAGCGAGTTGTTGCGAGCCTCGACGCCGACAGTGCCTTGGATGGCCCTTCTCCGGAGCGGATCGCCACACTCAATGAACTTGTCGACTGGCTGACTGACCAAGGCATTGAGGTCGTTCTGTTGGAGATGCCTGCATCGCCGACCTTGCTCGATCAACTTGGAGGCGCAGGTGACGACGTCCTCAAGGTGCTGGAACAAACCGCCAGTCGGCAAGGGGTCTCGGTGATCGACGGCAGGCCCTTGGCGGATCAGGACGAGTTATTCTTCGACGGATCTCACCTGAATCCTGCTGGCCAGGCCGAATTTTCCCAAGCCCTGTCTGCCAAGCTCGAGTAAGGACGGACACTCCCCTCGTGGGCAAGGGGCGTCACGAGGCGGCGGACCCTCAAAGTTTGACATGGCCCTCTGCAACCGGCTTCCAGCTGGCCAAACCCTTGCCTGCTCAGAACAGCTCGATGTCTCCGAGGCTCAGGGCCAGCTGATCCATCGCTGGCACCATCGGCGTGGCAACCGGGCGCCACGTGAGGATCGGGCCCAACGCCGGAACCGGAACGAAGCCTTGCCGGGCATCGGCGAGCGGCAACCGACCCTGCGACGTCGAGCCCTTCAAGAGGTAGTCGACGCCCGCACCTTTGAGGGCCTTCCACGCCCGTCTCGGTGACGTCCCGGCGGGGGTGAGCACGTCGCAGATCGTCGCCTCCACTGCCGTGCCCCGACGTCGGGCCCGGAACACCACGAGGCCGTCCTCGACCCCTGTTCCCAGGCTGACCGCTCGGTAGCGCAACGGTTCGAACCGGTAGCGCCAATGGAGAAACTCTGTGGTCCGATCGGTGGCGATGTGCGACCCGGTGTCGATCCGGGCCAGGAGCGCCTCGACGGCGTCGTGATCGGCGAACGCCTCAGCGGCCGGGCGCCCCACGGAGCACTCCTCCGACCACTTCTCGGCGGCGGTGCGGGCGCCCGCCAACTTGGCGATCGAACCCGGGCCGGTCAGCCGGACCGACACCGGCACCTTGCCGACCTGTTGCCAACCCATCTTGAGGTAGCCCGGGCGGCTCTTGTCGTTGGGCGTGTTGAACACGCAGTCCACGCTGTCGTCCCGGAGGTCGTCGAGGGCACCCAGCGTCAGCCGGCTGAAGATACCCCGCCCCTGCCAGTCGGGGTGGGTGGCGGTGTCGACCGCACGGACGGCGTTGATGGTGGTGCCGTCGAATCGCCGGAAACGCCAGCGGAGGAAGGTCCGCAGGCCCACGAGGGTGCCACCTTCGTCCTCAGCCACCCAGGTGGGCGACGGCCCAAACGGGTTTTCGTCGTGCTTCCACTCGAAGAACGCCTCGTTGGGTTCGCCGGCCTTCCAACCGAGCGCCTGCCGACACAGCTCGATGATCGCCGGGCGGTCGTCGGCCGTGGCACGCCGAAGTCGCAGGTCGTCGGGTGCATCCTTAGGGGCGTTCACGGCCCGACGATACAGGAGTCGGTTGTTTGGCGGCTCAGGCCGATCGCCCCATCAACCGATTCTTCAGCGCAAAGACCGCGGAGTGAGCGCCGCTGGCGATGGCCGCTGTCCGCTCAACCAAGACGCCACAATCGATGTTCAAGGCGAGCTACTGCTCGACGTACGTCTCGGCAACCTTCCCGATGAGGAGGGCGACACCTCCAAGCATGACGAGACTTGAGAGACCCAGTCCCAGCATCAAGGCTACGGGCACCCCCGCGCCGAACGAGTCCAATTGCGGTTGAACCAGCACAACCTTGAAACCAGCAGCGATGGCGCTGCGTCCTTGAGGAGCTCCAGCCATCGCTCCGAGAAGGGCGCTGAGCATCAAGGCGATTTCCAAAAGGTTCCCGAACCGCAGCACCAAAGATGCTTACCCCCGCTGATCGTCACGCCGGCCAAGGCCAACGGATCGACACTGCCCGTCAGGCCGACCTTGATGCCGCCTACCAAGCACACCCGGAGCGGTTCCCCAACGGGCGGCCACACCCGCCCCACCAGCCCGAACGG